>NZ_JANEWH010000001.1:0-174212 GCF_028069715.1 Kluyvera sp. Awk 3
GTATATTGGCACACATCGTGCATAATATTAACCAGTGGCTCATTCACCTTCTTATGTCAGCCCCTTCGGGACGTGCTACATAAACTTCGAATGACGCACAACAAGGTGCCTGCCGTCCAGCAACTGATAATAGCGCTGCTTTATCAACCATCGGGCGAAACGTTGAGTTAGGCACCGCCTTATTCCATACAAAGCCGGGCTTTTGCCCGGCTTTGTTATTTCTGGCCTTTCCCTCGCTGATATCCTCAGTTAGCATGCCGGTACGTTGATTTACTGAGACACCTCCGTTGAAACGCCTCTCTCTTTCGCCCCGATCGCTGCGCCAATTGGTGACGCTGGCCTTTCTGCTGATTCTGCTGCCGCTGCTGGTACTGGCGTGGCAGGCCTGGCAGAGCCTGAACATACTGAGCGCGCAGGCTGAACAGACTAACCGTACCACGCTTATCGATGCTCGTCGTAGCGAAGCGATGGCTAACGTCGCGCTGGATATGGAACGGAGCTACCGTCAGTATTGCGTGCTGGATGACCCGACGCTGGCAAAGGTGTATCAGAATCAACGTAAGCGCTATAGCGATATGCTGGACGCACACGCGGGCGTGCTGCCTGATGAAACCCTCTACCAGCGGCTGCGCCAGAATCTGCACGACCTGACGCAGCTTCAGTGTACCAACAGCGGCCCGGAGAAGGCGGCGCTGGCCCGGCTGGAAGCATTCTCTACCGCTAACGCCGAGATGGTGCAGGCCACTCGCACCGTGGTCTTCTCCCGTGGGCAGCAGCTACAGCAGGCGATTGCCGAGCGCGGTCAGTTCTTTGGCTGGCAGGCGCTGGTGCTGTTCCTGGTGAGTCTGGCCATGGTGCTGCTGTTCACCCGCATGATTATCGGGCCGGTGAAGGGCATTGAGAGTATGATTAACCGATTAGGGGAAGGGCAATCGCTGGACGGCGAGGTGATGTTCCGTGGGCCGCGCGAGCTGCGATCCGTCGGGCAGCGTATTATCTGGCTCAGCGAGCGTCTGTCGTGGCTGGAGTCCCAGCGCCATCAGTTTCTGCGTCATCTTTCCCATGAGCTAAAGACGCCGCTGGCCAGCATGCGTGAAGGTACCGAACTGCTGGCCGATCAGGTCGTAGGGCCGCTCAGCGCCGAGCAAAAAGAAGTGGTAGCCATTCTTGATAGCAGCAGCCGTAACCTGCAAACGCTGATCGAGCAGCTATTGGACTATAACCGTAAACTCAGTGAAACCGCGGTGCGGATGGAGTATGTGGCGTTGGCGCCGTTGGTTGAGATGGTGGTTTCCGCGCACAGCCTGCCAGCGCGAGCTAAAATGATGCACACGCAGGTCGACCTGCAGGCGGCAGGCTGTCTGGCGGAGCCAACGCTATTAATGAATGCGCTGGATAATCTCTACTCGAATGCGGTGCACTACGGCACTGAATCCGGTAACATTTATCTCCGAAGCCGTCGGGAAGGGACTCGGGTCTATATTGATGTTATCAATACCGGCTCACCTATCCCGGACGCAGAAAAATTAATGATTTTCGAGCCTTTCTTCCAGGGCAGCCAACAGCGCAAAGGCGCGGTGAAAGGGAGCGGTCTGGGGTTAAGCCTTGCGCGCGATTCCGTGCGCAAAATGCACGGCGAACTGCATCTTCTTGATCCTCAGGACGGCAACGTCTGTTTTCGCATCGAGCTTCCGGCCCCTGGGCTTGAAAAAACAATCACCTGAATCGATATCGAGTGACTATGCCCCAACGATTAGCACGTACGGGTCAACGACGACGGCAGTGGCGAGACGGCCTGTTAGGCCTGGCCTGTCTGATGCTCTCCGGATGTAACGCCACGCTTCTACCGCACAATGCGGGGGCCAGCGGCGAGGTCAGCGAACCGCGCCAGCAGGTGGCGGATTACCTGTCGACCGATTGCGATGATATCTGGTCGCTAAACGGCGGTACTGCCGAAAACAATCCACTCTACTGGTTGCGCGGTATGGACTGTGCCGACCGTCTAACGGCGGCCCGCGCCCGTTCTGAAGCGAGCTCTCTGGCTGCCGACAGCTGGCAGGGCGCGTTTAAGCGCGGCATCCTGTTGGCGAATGCCAAAATTGCCCCCGCAGAGCGGCGTCAACTGGTCAACGATATTGACGCGCTGAGCCCGCAAATTCCTACTCGCATTCGTCCGCTCTACCAGGTATGGCGCGATGGTCAGGCGCTGCAATTGTCATTATCCGAAGAGCGCCTGCGCTATAGCAAACTGCAGGAAACCAGCGATGGTCAGCTGGACGCGCTGCGTCTGCAACAGCAGCAGCTCCAGGCTGAGCTGGACCTCACCACCCGCAAACTGCAAAACCTGACGGACATTGAACGCCAGCTTTCCAGCCGTAAGCCGGGCGCTGATATGTCACATCCGGCGGCATCTGATGAGGATAAACATGAGTAACCGTAAACCTGCGCACCTGCTGCTGGTGGATGATGATCCCGGCCTGCTTAAGCTGCTGGGAATGCGCCTGGTCAGCGAGGGCTACCGGGTGGATACGGCGGAAAGCGGTCAGCAGGGGCTTCGCGTACTGGCAAAAGAACGTATCGACCTGGTGATTAGCGATTTGCGCATGGACGAAATGGACGGCATGCAGCTGTTCAGCGAAATTCAAAAAGTACAGCCAGGTATGCCGGTGATTATCCTCACGGCGCATGGCTCTATTCCGGATGCGGTCTCCGCCACTCAGCAAGGCGTCTTCAGCTTCTTAACCAAGCCGGTGGATAAAGACGCGCTCTATAAGGCTATCGACGAGGCGTTAGAACGCTCTTCGCCTGCCAATGATGAGCAGTGGCGGGAAGCCATCGTTACCCGTAGCCCATTGATGCTGCGCCTGCTGGAGCAGGCGCAAATGGTGGCGCAATCGGACGTCAGCGTGCTGATTAACGGCCAGAGCGGCACCGGCAAAGAAATTCTGGCGCAGGCGATTCACAATGCCAGCCCGCGCCACGCGAAGCCGTTTGTGGCGATTAACTGCGGCGCGTTGCCGGAACAGCTACTTGAGTCCGAGCTATTTGGTCACGCTCGCGGGGCTTTTACCGGCGCGGTCAGCAATCGTGAGGGGCTGTTCCAGGCGGCTGAGGGCGGCACGCTGTTTCTTGATGAAATTGGCGATATGCCCGCGCCGCTGCAGGTGAAGCTGCTGCGCGTGCTGCAGGAGCGTAAGGTGCGCCCACTGGGCAGCAACCGCGATCTGGACATTAACGTGCGGATTATTTCCGCCACCCATCGCGATCTGCCGAAGGCGATGGCGCGCGGCGAGTTCCGTGAGGATCTGTTCTATCGCTTGAACGTGGTGAATCTGAAGATTCCAACGCTTGCCGAACGTACCGAAGATATCCCGCTGCTGGCGAACTACCTGCTGCGCCAGGCCGCCGACCGGCACAAACCGTTTGTGCGCGCGTTTTCTACCGATGCGATGAAGCGCCTGATGGCGGCCAACTGGCCGGGTAACGTGCGTCAACTGGTGAACGTGATTGAGCAGTGTGTGGCGCTGACCTCTTCGCCGGTGATCAGCGATGCGCTGGTGGAACAGGCGCTGGAAGGGGAAAACACCGCGCTGCCGACCTTTGTTGAGGCGCGTAATCAGTTTGAGCTCAACTACCTGCGCAAGCTGCTGCAAATCACCAAAGGTAACGTTACCCACGCCGCGAGGATGGCGGGCCGCAACCGCACTGAGTTCTATAAATTACTCTCGCGCCATGAACTGGACGCCAACGATTTTAAAGAGTAGCACCGTACATACGAGTGATTTATGATACGGTAAGCAACCGGTTACGCGATAAAAACGACAGGAACACCATGAAAAAGATTGATGCGATTATTAAACCCTTCAAACTGGATGACGTCCGTGAAGCGCTGGCGGAAGTGGGCATCACCGGGATGACGGTAACGGAAGTGAAAGGCTTTGGTCGCCAGAAGGGCCACACCGAGCTGTACCGCGGCGCCGAGTACATGGTCGACTTTCTGCCGAAAGTAAAAATTGAAATCGTGGTCACCGACGATATCGTCGATACCTGTGTGGATACCATTATCCGTACCGCCCAGACCGGCAAAATCGGTGACGGTAAAATCTTCGTCTTTGATGTGGCGCGCGTGATTCGTATCCGTACCGGCGAAGAGGACGACGCGGCTATCTAAGCCCGTAGTCAGCTGCCTGCGGCGATATGCAGGCAGCTCATCACGTTATTCCGTTAATGCTGCTGCCGGGCTACCGAGCAGGCGGCGCAGCGCGACCAGCGCCACAATGAGCGCCACGCAACCCAGCGTCCATTCCCCCATCTGTGAGAAAAAGTGCCCATAGGCGTCGATCGCCGTTTCGCTGATCTGTGATTCGGTGGTTTTTTGCGCCACCACGCCCGCCAGCCAGTTAGCGACGGAGCCGGTCGCCAGCATGTAGATACCAGTCAGTACGCCAGTAACGCCGGGCAGATTCAGACGGGTAATCTGCGCCATCGCTACCGGGTCAATAAACAACTCCGCGAACCCCATTAGCGCCAGACCTACGATCATCATCCCCATCGACGCCTGTCCGTGAAGTTGGGCGCCACGCGCGTTCAGCGCCAGCAGCATAAAGCCTGCGGCCATCAACGCCAGCCCAAAGGCGAACTTCAGCCACACTCGCAGCGTCGAACTGGCGCCGCCTTCCGGACGCGCAAGCCAGGCCAGCAGCACGCCAGCCGCCATGACTGCGATCGCGTTGACCGACTGGAAGAGCGCGGTCGGCACTTCGATATTCAGCCAGCGGCGGTTGACGAAGTGGTCGATAAACAGGCTGATAGAGCTGCCGCCCTGCTGCGCCAGTACCCAGAACAGCGTACCGGTGAGCATCAGCAGAACGATTTGCCACAGCGCGCGGCGGTGCTGCGGAAAACGCAGCATGATTCGCGCGACGATGCCGGCGGCAATCGCACAGACCAGCGCCAGCAGATAGCCTGACCAGTCATGTTCCAGCAGCAGCGTAAAGAATAGCGGCGCGATGCACAGCATCAGCACCAGCCAGCCCCAGGTCGGTAACGCGAACCTGACTGCGCGTAATGCCGGCTGGTTCACGCCCTGCGTGTGGCGGAAGTGACGGTGGCCGCTTAAGAACACCATCAGGCCGATAAACATCCCGACGCCCGCCAGCGCAAAACCGACGTGCCAGCCATACCACTGCGCCGCCAGCCCGCAGGCGATCGGCGCGGCGATGGAGCCGATATTACCCGCGGCATACAGCAGCGAGAAACCGCCGTCGCGGCGATGGTCGTCCGGCGCGTAAAGCTCGCCGAGCAGGCAGCTGATATTGGATTTAAACAGGCCGTAGCCGCAGATAATTATCGCCAGCGCCAGATACAGGCTCCAGGTCGCGTCAGATTCGACACCGAGCACCACGTGGCCGAGCGTCATCAATAACGCACCGGCAATTACCGCCGTGCGGTTGCCGAGCAGGCGGTCGGCGAGCCAGCCGCCCAGAATAGGGGTCACATAGACCAGAGAAGCGTAAGCGCTGAAAAGGTTGATTGCGTGGCTGTCGTTAAAGCCGAGCTGGTGGGTGAGATAAAGGATGAGGAGGGCGCGCATGCCGTAAAAGCTGAAGTATTCCCAGATTTGAATCGCCACGATGTAATAGATCGCGCGCGGTTGTGAGGGTGTTTTCATGTGAACTCCTTGCGGCGTGAAAAAAGGGAAGCGGCACGCCGCTTCCCTCTACTTTTTTATTATTTGCTGTTTTCAGCTTTCAGTACTTTTACGGTGTAACGGCCGTCAGCCTGACGATAAGCGCCATGGATGTCGGTTTCGAAGCCCGGATAGTGCGCGCCGATTTCGCACAGCATCTGCAGGAACTCCAGCACCGGACGGCTCTGTTCGGTGATTTTTTCACCCGGCATCACCAGCGGAACACCCGGAGGATACGGCAGGATCATATTGGCGTTGACGCGGCCAACCATCTCTTCCAGATAAACCTCTTCGGTTTCGCCGTGCAGCTCTTTCTGGAACGCGGTATACGGCGTCATCTCCATTTCAGGCAGCACTTCAAACGCGCGGAACATCAGGTCCGGCAGGTTGTGATGCTCAACCAGTTTATGGATATTCTGCGCCAGTTCCTGAATACGCATGTTTTCATAAAACTCCGGTGCTTCGCGGTACAGCGCCGGCAGGATGTTTTTCACACGCAGGTTCAGGTCGAACGCACGTTTGAACTCGGTCAGCGCGCGCAGCAGGCTCAGGGCCTTGGTTTTATCGATCCCGATGCTGAACAGGAACAGCAGGTTGTACGGGCCGGTTTTCTCAACGATGATGCCGCGCTCGTCGAGATACTTCGCCACCAGGCTTGCCGGAATACCGAACTCGTCCATGGTGCCGTCTTTCTTCATCCCCGGGGTCAAAATGGTGACTTTGATCGGGTCGAGGTACATGTGCTCGTTATCGATGTTTTTGAAACCGTGCCACGGGCTGTCGGAGCGCAGCGGCCAGCATTCCGGGCCATCGATATGATCCGGCTGCCAGACATCAAAGAACCAGCCTTCGGATTCGCCTTTCAGACGTTTGATCTCTTTACGGAACTTGATCGCGCGTTCAATAGAGCCATTAATCAGGCGCTTACCGGCATTACCTTTCATCATCGCCGCGGCGGTTTCGGTGGAGGCCACGATACCGTAGTGCGGAGAGGTGGTGGTGTGCATCATGTAGGCTTCGTTGAAGGTCTCTTCGTTGACGTCACCCTTCACGTGAATCATCGAAGCCTGAGAGAACGCGGCCAGCAGTTTGTGCGTAGACTGGGTTTCATAGATCACTTTACCTTCCACACGGCCGCCGCTCATCCCGCATTTACCGGCATAAATCGGCGAGAAGTTGGTGTAAGGCACCCACGCGGAGTCGAAGTGAATGGATTTCACGTCCAGCGTTTTCTTGATGTAGTCAGTGTTGTACAGCAGGCCGTCGTAGGTGGAGTTGGTGATAACGGCGTGTACCGGCCAGGTGGCGTTCGGCGTCTCTTTCACGCGTTTAGCAATCGTCGCGTGCTGGAATTCGCTTTGCGGAATTCCACCCAGGATGCCGTAGGCGTTACGGGTCGGGCGGAAGTAGATTGGCGTAATGTCGCTCATCATCATCAGATGGGTCAGCGATTTGTGGCAGTTACGGTCAATCAGTACGGTGCTGCCCGCCGGCGCGGAGTACATGCCGACGATTTTGTTGGCGGTAGAGGTGCCGTTGGTCACCATGTAGCTACGTTCGGCGTTAAAGACACGGGCAATATACTCTTCCGCTTCTTTGTGCGGGCCGGAGTGATCGAGCAGAGAACCCAGTTCGGAAACGGAAATCGACACGTCAGACTTCATGGTATTCGGGCCGAAGAAGTCATAGAAGATGCTGCCGACCGGGCTTTTCTGGAAGGCGGTACCGCCCATGTGGCCTGGCGTACAGAAGGTGTATTTTCCTTCGCGAACGTATTTGAACAGCGCTTTGGTCAGCGGCGGCAGAATGGTGTCGATGTACTCGTCGGTGTTCTGGCGAATTTTCGCGGCGATATCGTCGGCGGCGCCCAGCGCATACTCGAAGAAGCGAACCTGCATGCGCAGATCGTTGAGGCTCACGTCGAGGGTGGAGTAGCTGTTCGCGAAAGCGTAAACGGGCATGTACTCGTTCATCGCGCTGATCTCTTCACACAGCTCGAGATTATATTTGTCCCAGTCGAAGATCACGCCGCACAGACGGGCGTTGTTTTCGATCAGCTTCAGCAGGTCTTCGCGGTCATTCGGGTAAACAATCTGGAAGTTCAGGCCTTCCAGGGCGCGGTGAAGCTCACGGATAGGCTCTTCTTTAAAGTAGACGCCCATGTGGTTCATGATAGCAATAACGTTCATAGTCATAGTCATGTTTCCAGGTAAAGGAGGCCCTTCCCACCGCGTTAGCGGCAGGGGAGGAAGGGCCTGTAGAAATAGGGGAGTTAGCGGTTAGAGCGCTTCAGCCGGTTTGTTGTCGTGGTCGTCATGCTGACGCTGATGCATTTTGCGGCCATAGAACATCAGGATGACCAGGCTGACGATAAAGGTGCCGGACAGCTCGAAGGAGTTGGCCCCCATCAGCGCGATAAAGCAGAACGCGCAGCCCAGCACGGAGCACACCAGGCTCGCCGAGTTACGGATGTTGAAGCCTTCGAAGCGAATCAGGTCAACGCAGGAGTAGAAGTACGGCAGCATGGTCAGCAGAACCGCAATACCGGTCAGTTCACCGAACAGGTCAGAGGCTTTACCGCCGCTGGAGTTCATGATGGTGATGATAATCATCAGCGCGGTCATCTTGACGGCGGCCAGCAGCAGGCCTTTTTTCGGGATGCCGTTTTTATCGACTTCGCCGTACACTTTCGGGAAGTTACCATCGTTAGCGGCACGAACGCCTGCCTGGCCAACCAGCATCATCCAGGAGCCCAGAGAAGTCAGACACGCAAAGGCGGTAAAGGCAGACACCATTGGCGCAGCCCAGCTACCCATGATAGTCGAGGCGCTGACGGCGAACGGCGCGCCGGAAGAGGCCATCACGGAAGCCGGATACATACCGGAGATCACCTGGGTTGCGGCGATGTAAATCACGCCCGCAATCGCGGTACCGAGCATGGTGGCCAGCGGTACGGTACGTTTCGGGTTTTTCACCATACCGGTACTGACAGCGGCAGATTCCACGCCGACGAACGCCCACAGGCACAGCAGAATACTTTTGATCACCGCGTGCGGATCGGTGGTTGCCGAGGTGTTCCAGTTAGCCTGATAGGTTGCCATATCAAACCAGTGCCAGCCGATAACGGCGGTGATGACAACCGGGATAAGCACCAGCACCAGACCAATGGTCGTCAGACGGCTTACCCAGGTTCCACCGAGCATATTCACGAAGGTGAACAGCCAGACGATGGCAATACAGGCGATACCCGCTGGAATCGGGTCGTTTAATACTGGGAAGAAGGTCGATAAATAAGAGACGGCGGTAATCCCGATTGCCAGGTTACCAATCCAGTTGGCATGGTAATAAAGTACGCCGGTCTGGAAACCAAATGCCGGAGATAATTCACCCGCATAGGCAATTGGGCCACCCTGCTGCGGGTTTTTGGTCGCCAGTCGGGCATAAACATATGCCAGCGACATTGCGCCAATAATAGAAATTACCCAGCCCCAAATTGCAATACCACCGATGCTGGCGAGGTTTGCAGGTAATAAGGCAATGCCGCTCCCCATCATATTCCCGGCGACAACGCCGGTGCAGGCAAATAGCCCAATCTTCTTAGCGGAACTCATGTTCGTTTCTCCTGAGCAGTATTTTTAAGTGCGGACCGCGAGGTGAGCTATGGCGAGCGACCCGACCAACTGACGGCAATATTACTGAGCAGGCTAAGAGAAGTCCTAAAGTTAAAGTGAAATAAACACAAACATCGAAAAGATGAGGTGTTTAGCTTTTTGCATTAACATGTCAGGATAAAAAGTTTATATCACGAAAAGGTAAATGTTTAATAATTACAATGGAGTAGGGTTTGTCCTTGCTGGAGGGGAGATGTTGCTACAAGGTAACAATTAAAACCTTGCAACAACATCAATATTACATCTTGCGTGCCCTTATTTAACCATGATAATGACGGTCAACGCCCGCTAAGCGGTTTTAGACAGGAAGGTTTGCAGATAAGGAACAATTTTTTCTATCGATGTCTGGAATATTCCGTTCTGAATCCAGTACAGCGTATTGTCGCCGGGGCGTAAATTAAAGGCGGTGATATAGGCATCAGCGGCAAGCCGACTCTCACCTTTCATTTCGTACACTTTTCCCAGCACCACATAATTAAGCCATGACATTTCCAGCTCAATGCTTTTATTAATAGCCTCGTACGCGTTATCAATACTGCCTTTGCCTAACGCATCAATTGCCTGAATTCGATAAAGCACTGCGCTATTTTGCAGTTCCGGCATGTTGGCCACGTGATCTAATTCATGGCTTAACGCCACCAGTTGGCTGCTATCAAACGGTTGCTGCGAATGGCGTAATACATCCACCATCGCTTTCTGGGCATAGCCATAGGCGAAATCGGGCGACAGCTTAATAATACTGTCGAGCATGGCGCTCGCCTTAGTTAAAGACGGCGCGTCGCCCTGGGAAATTAATAACAGTGCCTGATAGAACTGGGCGAGTGACATCGGCTGGGGCATATCCAGATGTGCCAGCATGGTTTGCATCTGTGCTGGCCATGGCTGCGTCAGCGCGGTAGAAAGGCTGTCAAAAAGATCGCGCTGAATAGACACCAGGTTTCCGTCGGTGACGAAATAACGCTTATCAAGCATCTTTGAACTGTCGGCGTTATCCACCAACAGTACCGACATAAAGCACTGCTGGGCGCGGTAGTGACGCTGGTTGACGAAGCTGATGGTCAGCGTTTTCCCGGAACTGCTGGGCTCATTGACGTTGTAGTTGGTTTTGTCATGCACCATAAAGGTGGAGTAGGTATTCAGCGAGGTGGTGATCAGCGTTCCCAGCCCAATGGCGTAGGCCTGCTGTGATACCCAGTTATTGCACGATGCGCCCGGCTCAAAGCGTACGTCGATGTCGCGCGGGTTCAGCAACAGATGTGAGCGGGTGATCTGCGGATGGGGACGAATGACGGTCAGTAACACCATCGCTATCAGCACGCCCAACGAAAGTAGGAAGGCAAACTGAGTCCAGACGTTGGAGTACCAGCGGCGTTTCGCTTTGAGTCGCGGGGCCGCTGACGCGTTTGCCGGCGCAGCCGTGGGGGCTGGCGAAACGACCGGTGCCTCAGGTGTTTGATTCTCTTCTGTTTCATCAAGCCAGGTGACTTCAGCCGTGAGCTGATAGCCGCGTTTGGGAACGGTAATAATATAATCAATGTGCCCATCGTCGCCGTCACGCAGCGATTTGCGCAGCTCAGAAATGCTCTGGGTGACCACATGGCTGGTCACGATGTTCCGCATCCAGATGTTATCGATCAGTTCATCACGGCTCAGTACCTCCCCCGGATGCTGGGCAAAGTACATCAGCAGATCGATTAATCGCGGTTCCAGAGTGAGGTGTCGGCCTGCGCGGCTGATTTGATTAATAGAAGGCGTGATCAGCCATTCGCCAACGCGTACAACCGGTTGTTGCATATAAATGAATCGCCAAAGGATAAAAAATGGGACAGGAGATTAATCATAACACAATTCGCTGTCCGGTTTTTTGACCTTGCAGAGCGTACGATGGGGGAGGAAGACGGGCAAAATATGCCCGTCTGGAAAGAAAAGATTACAGTACTTTATGCGGACCGAAGCATTCATAGTGAATACGATCGCTGCTGACGCCTAGCGCCACTAACTGTTTGGCCGCGTGCTGCATAAAGGCAACCGGGCCGCAGAGGTAGAACTGCATCTCTGGGTTCTGTAGATTCGCGGCCAGTGGTTCCAGCGCCATCAGCCCTTCGCTATCAAAAGCGGCGGCTTGACGGTCTGCCTCGGTAGGCGCGCGATACCACAGGTGTGAAGTGAAATGCGGCAGCTCTGCGCCCAGCGCGTTGACTTCATCGGCAAAGGCGTGAACCTCGCCGTTTTCCGTGGCGTGGAACCAGTTCACCTGCGCCGGATGATGATTCTTCGCGAGCGTGTCGAGCATCGCCAGCATCGGTGTCTGGCCGACGCCGCCGGAAATCAGGGTCACCGGCGTTTGTGGCGACACGTCGAGGAAGAAGTCGCCAGCCGGCGCGGCCAGATGGACAATATCACCTTCTTTTGCCTCGTTATGCAGCCAGTTTGATACCTGGCCGCCATTTTCGCGCTTCACCGCAATGCGGTAACCCTTGCCATCTGCCTTGCGGGTCAGTGAATACTGACGAATTTCCTGAAACTCAAAGCCCTCGGGCTTCAGCCATACCGCCAGATACTGGCCCGGTTGGTAATCCGCTACCGGCTGGCCGTCTACGGGTTCCATTTCAAAGCTGGTAATCAGCGCGCTGCGCGGGGTTTTCTTCACGATACGGAAGGCGCGGGTGCCTTCCCAGCCACCGGTTTTGCCGGCGTTATCCTGGTAGATCTCTGCTTCACGCTTGATAAACACGCCTGCCAGTACCCCGTAGGCTTTGCCCCACGCGTCCAGCACTTCCTGGCCAGGGCTGAACATCTCATCCAGAGTCGCCAGCAGGTGTTCGCCGACAATGTTGTACTGCTCAGGTTTAATCTGGAAGCTGGTGTGCTTCTGGGCGATTTTCTCCACCGCCGGCAGCAGGGCAGGGAGGTTTTCAATATTGCTGGCGTAGGCGGCAATGGCATTGAACAGCGCTTCACGCTGATCGCCGTTGCGCTGGTTGCTCATATTAAAAATCTCTTTCAGCTCCGGGTTATGGGCAAACATCCGGTCATAAAAGTGGGCAGTAAGCTTTGGGCCGGTTTCCACCAGCAGCGGAATCGTGGCTTTAACGGTGGCGATAGTATGAGCATCAAGCATGGCAGGTCTTCCTTTCGTGTTATTAATTGTTGCATGTTAAATGCATCTTATAAAAATACCCCTGCTTTGTAAATGGTTCTTTGTTTTAATGGGGTCTCCTGGTTACAACATGAATAATTCGCATCACAATCCTGAAAAGAAATCCGTTTGCGCCCTGAAGCGCTTTATTGCTCAATCCCTTGTGTGGCTTGAAGGTAAACGTTTGCGTAATTTCGTTTGTCAAGACCTGTTATCACAGAACTAATCAGTTATACTGTGGGCCGTTGTCCAACAGGACTGCCTTTTTCAGGTCAAAATTTTATTGTTAGCTGAGTCAGGAGATGCGGATGTTAAAGCGTGAAATGAACATTGCCGATTATGATGCCGAACTGTGGCAGGCTATGGAGCAAGAAAAAGTACGTCAGGAAGAGCACATTGAACTGATCGCCTCCGAAAACTACACCAGCCCGCGCGTCATGCAGGCGCAGGGTTCTCAGCTGACCAACAAATACGCTGAAGGTTATCCGGGCAAGCGCTACTACGGCGGCTGCGAGTACGTTGATATCGTTGAGCAGCTGGCTATCGACCGCGCGAAAGAACTGTTCGGCGCCGACTACGCTAACGTGCAGCCACACTCCGGTTCTCAGGCTAACTTCGCTGTTTACACCGCGCTGCTGCAGCCGGGTGATACCGTTCTGGGTATGAACCTGGCGCAGGGTGGCCACCTGACTCACGGCTCCCCGGTCAACTTCTCCGGTAAACTGTATAACATCGTCCCTTACGGTATCGATGAGTCCGGTAAAATCGACTATGACGAAATGGCGAAGCTGGCCAAAGAGCACAAGCCGAAGATGATTATCGGTGGTTTCTCTGCCTACTCCGGCGTGGTTGATTGGGCAAAAATGCGCGAAATCGCTGACAGCATCGGCGCATACCTGTTCGTCGACATGGCGCACGTGGCTGGCCTGATTGCCGCTGACGTGTACCCGAACCCGGTTCCGCACGCTCACGTTGTTACCACCACCACCCACAAAACTCTGGCGGGTCCGCGCGGCGGCCTGATCCTGGCGAAGGGCGGCGATGAAGAGCTGTATAAAAAACTGAACTCTGCTGTTTTCCCAAGCGCGCAGGGCGGCCCGCTGATGCACGTGATCGCCGGTAAAGCAGTCGCGCTGAAAGAAGCGATGGAGCCGGAATTCAAAGTCTACCAGCAGCAGGTTGCGAAAAACGCGAAAGCGATGGTAGAAGTGTTCCTGAACCGCGGCTACAAAGTGGTTTCTGGCGGTACTGAGAACCACCTGTTCCTGCTGGACCTGGTGGATAAAAACCTGACCGGTAAAGAAGCTGACGCAGCCCTGGGCCGCGCTAATATCACCGTGAACAAAAACAGCGTCCCGAACGATCCGAAGAGCCCGTTCGTGACCTCCGGCATCCGTATCGGTTCCCCGGCTGTTACTCGTCGCGGCTTCAAAGAAGCGGAAGTGAAAGAGCTGGCTGGCTGGATGTGTGACGTGCTGGACAACATCAATGATGAAGCCACCATTGAACGCGTGAAAGCGAAAGTGCTGGATATCTGTGCACGCTTCCCGGTTTACGCGTAAGCGTTAATCGTGTGATGTGAAAAAGGCCGCGTATGCGGCCTTTTTTTCTGCCCGATGGCACTACGCTTATCGGTCCTACTCGTAGGCCTGATAAGCGTAGCGCCATCAGGCAAACCATCAGCGCTTATCTAACGAAATTCTGCCCGGCCCGACGATCGCCAGCAGCAGGAACGCCCCCGAGATACTGATATTTTTGTAGAAGTTAATCATATTTGGCATCACCGCATCGCCGGTCATGTTCCAGTAGTGGTGGCCAATCACCGCTGTCCCCAACGTATAGAACAGAAAAATCACCGCCAGCGGACGCGTAAAGAACCCCAGAATCACCAGAATAACGGCGGGAACTTCCATCACGATCGCGATGATAGCCGCCAGCGCCGGCATCGGTGTGCCAATGGAGGCCATGTACTGCACCGTGCCGTTGTAGTGGAGCATTTTGGGATAGCCGGAGAGAATAAATAGCAGCACGATAGCGATACGGGCAATCAGCAGCAGCAGATCGCGCGAAGCGCCAAAGTCGAGATAGCGAAGCGAGTTCATGGCAGTTCCTTTGGGTAAGTACGTTTGATTTAAACGTAATACACAATTTTGTGGCCTGCCACACAGGGGCGAAAAATCAGTAGATTGGATGGTACTTTGGTATGGCCCCTTCGCCGTAGCGATAAGAAGGGGCCGTCATGCGCACCTGCTATAGCGATTTTAAGGGTACGCTTTCATCACAAAGGGCGTCTTCACTGACTACGCGTCCTGACTGAATCAGCTTACGCAGCACGCGTACTTCGCGCCCGTTGTTCAGTGCTACCGCGCCTGCCAGCGCGCCTTCACGTAGCTGAAGCCAAATGGCTTTCCTGTCGCCCTGTTCACCACGACATAACCAGTTTTCTCCCTGCATTTCGCCAACAAACTGCAGGTTATCACTGTATTGATCGGTCCAGAACCAACCCGGCGTGGCATCCGGCACGGGTAAACCGAGCATGGCAGCGGCGGCGACCTGAGCCTGGAAGTTGGCATTTTCCCAGCTTTCGATGCGTCTTAACGAGCCGTCTGGTTGACGAGTGAGCGCCACATCACCGGCGGCGAAAATGGCCGGATCGGCGGTGGCACAGGTGCTATCGACAATAATACCGTTAGCGGTTTCCAGCCCCGCTTCGCGTGCCAGCGCATCGTTGGCCACGATCCCGATACCGTAAACCACGGCATCAGCCTGTAGCGTTTCGCCATTTTGCAGGGTGAGCGAGAGGAACTCGCCCGCTTCGGCGTGCTCAATGGCGTTGTTGAGCAGCACCCGCACGCCGGCTAGCTGATGGCGTGCCAGCAGATAATCGCGTACCGGAGCAGGAGCATTGCGGCCCATCACCGTATCCGCCAGTTCGACTACCGTGACGCGGCAACCGCGCTGGGTGGCGCTGGCCGCCAGCTCCAGGCCGATGGTGCCTGCGCCGACGATGACGATCGATTTTCCCGGCTGTAGCGCTGCCCGGAGACGCTCGGCATCGCCGGCATGACGCAGGGTAAAGCAGCGCTCGCCCAGCGCATCCAGCAGCGGCAACGGCCTGGCGGCGGCGCCGGTAGCCAGCAGCAGCTGTGACCAGCGGTAGGTTTGCCCATCGGCGAGCGTTAGCGTGCGGGTAGCGCGATCGATCGCGCGTATCGTGACGCCCATATGCAACTGCACGTTGTGTTCCTGCCACCAGTTGGCGGGCAGAACGGGCTGAAGCTGTGGGTTATCGTCCAGCAGCATGGCCTTCGAGAGCGGTGGGCGCTCGTAAGGCAAATGCATTTCGTTGGAGAAAAGATGCAGCGGCCCGCTAAACCCCTGCTGTCTCAGCGCGGCGGCGGCCATCGCCCCCGCCTGGCCGCCGCCGATAATGGCAATAATCTGTTCGCTCATGCTCGCTCCTTACAGATCCAGACCGGCGGCCACGTGGCGGATCCCACGGATCCCCAGCCCGGCATCGGCGTTGATCATCACGCCGCTTAGCGTACGGTTGTTGCGGCGTGAAGCCAGCATCACGTACGGGCCGGTGAAGTCAGCCGGTTCCGGGAAGAACTGCAGCGGCAGAATGGCGGCAATTTTCTCCGGCGTCAGCGACTGCATTATTGAGGTATCGTTCTGACCGAGCGCCTGCGGGCCACGCAGATCGGTGGCCATGCCGCATGGGCCGACACCGTTCACCCGCACCTTCGGCGCCAGCTCGTAGGCCAACTGGCGAATCAGCCCGGTGGCCGCGTGCTTGCTGGCGGTATACAGCGGCCCGCCGCCGCCCGGATACCAGGCCGCGTTAGAGAGGGTAAAAATCATGCTGCCTTCGCTGGCGATAAGTGCGGGAGCGCAGGCTTTCGCGCCCAGCAGATAGCCCAGCACGTTAACGTTAAACAGCTCGTGGAAGCCGCTCTCCAGCGCATCCGCAGGCGTATTCACCAGGGAAGCGTTGTGATCCCAGATCCCTGCATTGCCGATAAAGCAGTCCAGTTTGCCAAAATTGATGAGGATCTGATCTACCGCGCGCTGGTAGTCTGCATAACAGGTGACATTACCTTCTACTGCCAGCAGATGATCGCCAAAGCGTTGGCGCAGGCTGGCGACTTTGGCTGGCGAAAGTTCCAGCGTGGCAACCTTCGCACCTTCATCAATAAAGCGTTCGACCAGTGCCAGCCCCAGCCCGGAGCCACCGCCGGTAATAAACACAACGTTATCGCGTAAATCGCTCATCAGGCCTCCTCGGGTAAATCAATAAACACCTCGCCGCCTTCCACATGCACCGCATAGGTGGTCAGCGGATCGGTGGCGGGCAGGCACAGCGCTTTGCCGGTTTTCAGGCAGAAGCTGGCGGCGTGCAGCGGGCATTCCACCGTCGCATCGTCTTCCAGATAGCCCTCTGACATAGAGGCGTTGCCGTGGCTGCAGCGGTCGTTGATGGCATAAAACTCGCCGCCGATATGGAACAGCGCGATGACGGGCGAGGTCTCCAGGCGGAGGGCTTCCCCCTCCGGTAGCTCCGTGGCGGAGCAGGCCAAAATACGGTTCATCAGAAAAGAATGCTCAGGTTGTGGGAGGTGATCACCGCCTGATCGAGCACGATCTCTCGTGCCAGCAGACGCCACGTGTCGTCAGGTAGACGACGGACTTTATCCACGCGTGTACCGACGTAGAACGTTTCATCACGCTCCTTTTGCGCACGGTACAGCAGGTAGTTAAGGCGTACGGCGAACACATCCGGCTGGTCGGTTTCGCTCACCTGCAGGTTACTGATCATGTGGCGGGTGCGGGAAGGCGGCTCCTCCGCCCACGCCATGCCGGTTTCCAGTCGCGCGATACGGCGTTCAAGCTGGTCTTTATTGTCGTTGAAAATCCAGGTGGTCGGCGGCTGTACGCCTTTACGGCGGTCGCGCGTCTGGGCATTCACCGTGGTACTCATGGTGTAGCGAATCTCTTCATCCAGTTGCGCCAGCCAGTCGCGAAACTGCCAGTCGTCCAGCAGACGCGCTTCTTCATACAGGAACTGGCTGATGCGGTGATGCAGCTCAGGGGAGACTAACGCGCTCATTTGATCACCTCCTGCTGGTATGCGGCGGTTTTTTCCTGCACTTCCTGCCAGCTTTCGCTGCTTAATAAATCGGCCCAACGCTGATACATGCCGCGGGCGGCGGTTTCCGAGAAGATGTAGTTGGTGATCCCTGGAATGCCGTCTTCACGACGTTTTTCCTGGCCGAGCCCCATCTCCAGGCACAGGTTGGTGTTGCGTGCCCGGTGGCCTTTGAGCAATTTTTGAATTTCACACCAGTTTTCCGAATCGTCCTGCTCAAGGAACCCCGCCGGTCCGAAAGCGCGGGTGGCGCTGTTTTCAAAAGCGGCTTTGACTTCATCAGAAGCGGCTTTATCGGCGATGCAGAACGCCCATACTTCGACTTTGTCCGGCCCGCGAGGGTGCCAGACGCGCAGCGTGGCGGTGCCATTCAGCCAGGAGAGGGTGGGGAAAATGTTGTTGTGACCGGCGAGACGCAGCGCGCGTACCTTGCCCAGACGCTGCTCGGCCTCTTCATAGGTATCGCGATAGTAGCTGGAGACTTCACCGTCGACCCAGACGTTGGCGTCCGGTTTCTCGGTAAAGAAGAAGCCGCTGCCGTGTCCATCCTGGCCGAACTGCAGCGCGTCTTTGGCGGTTTCCCACACCGGGCGGGCGGTCTGACCGTCGCCGAGGCGCTTATCGCTGCCGTCATCCTTCGCCCCCAGCACCTGCACGGCGGAAGCGTGGCTGAACAGCGCGTGATACTGATCGCTGGCGAACTGTTCGGCGGGGAATTTCCAGTTACAGTCGATGGTCCACTTCTGCACGCCGCCGACGATTTCGGTGCCGCCTTCACGGCGATCCAGCACGCCGTCGAGATACCAGGCGATGTCGCCGAGATAATCGCGCAGATTCGGCGCGCTGGTATCCCAGTTACCGAAAATCAGCCCTTTGTAACTCTCGACGCACGGCACTTCGTTCAGCCCCCAGTGGGATTTGCACAGCCCTTGCGGGTAGGCGCGTGGCTCCAGCGGCACGTCGATCAGCTCGCCGTTAATGCCATACGACCAGCCGTGATATGGGCAGGTGAAGGCGCGGGTGTTACCGCAGTCGGCGTAACTCACGCGCATCGCGCGGTGGCGACACTGGTTGAGAAACGCCTTGATGCTGCCGTCCTTCTGGCGCACCACCACCACAGCGTCTTCGCCCATATAGGTGTTAAAGAAATCGCCCGGTTTGGGGATTTGGCTTTCGTGGGCCAGAAACAGCCAGCAGCGTCCGAAGATGCGTTCCAGCTCCAGTTGGTAAATGTCAGGGTCGGTATAAATTCGTGGGGTTACGCGACCGTGTTGGGTATCAATCAGTTGGTAGATGTCTAAATTTGAGGGTGTGGTCATATTTTTTAATCCTGAAAGCTAAGATGTATTGACCTTCTTTTTTTGTGCCCTAAGGATGTTGCTGGTTGGTTATCAATCTGTGAAATAGTAAATATCTACCAGCTGAGACGTTTTTTCGATAACAAGGAGAGGGACATGGAACTGAGGCACCTACGCTACTTCGTCGCGGTGGCGCAGGAGTTAAACTTCACCCGAGCTGCAGAAAAATTGCACACCTCGCAGCCCTCCCTGAGTAGTCAAATACGCGATCTGGAGCAGTGCGTGGGCGTCGCGTTGCTGGAACGCGACAAGCGCAAAGTGACCCTCACGGCAGCCGGTGAGTGTTTCTTGCAGGATGCGCAGGCCATTCTGGACAATGCGGAACAGGCCAAGCTGCGGGCGCGTAAAGCGGCGCTGAATAACGACCATCTGGCGATTGGCTTTGTCCCCTCCGCCGAGGTGAATCTGCTGCCAAAGGTGCTGCCGATGCTGCGTCTGCGTCAGCCTGAAACCCATATCGAGCTGGCAAGCCTGATTACCACGCAGCAAGAAGAGAAGCTGCGGAGCGGTGAACTGGACGTCGGGCTGATGCGTTATCCTGTTCACGGGCAGGATATTGAATTTATTGAGCTGTTTCATGAACCGCTGGTGGTGGTGCTGCCGGTAGGTCATCCACTATCCCGCGAGGAGAGTATTTCCGCCCAGCAGTTACACGGTGTGAACTTTGTCACCACCGACCCGGACTATTCCGGCGAACTTTCATCGGTAGTCAACGCGTGGTTTGAGAAAGAGCGCAGCCAGCCGAATATCGTACAGGTGGCGACCAATATCCTGGTGACCATGAACCTCGTTGGTATGGGACTGGGGGCCACTTTGATACCCGGTTATATGAATAATTTTAATACCGGACAGGTGGTTTTTCGGCCAATTAAAGGCGAAGCGCCGACGCTGGCGCTGCTGATGGCGTGGAAAAAGGGCGAGCTAAAGCCCGCCCTAAGGGATTTTATCGAGCTGGCGCAAAGACCGTTGGTTGAAGCTTAACGCGGGCGTGCTTCTCAGCGGCTGCCGTTTGGGCGGACAACTCTGGAGTGATAAAGAAGGAAGGTGATGCTCGTCACAATTTTCTGGTAACTACCTGCGTTAGTACTCTCCAGAATATGGAGAGAGTCATTAGACTATCGCCTCCATAACGGGAGGAACCCATGGTTTTGCACTCCACGCGCTGGCTGGCGCTCAGTTACTTCACCTACTTCTTTAGCTACGGTATTTTTCTGCCTTTCTGGAGCGTCTGGCTCAAAGGCGCGGGGCTCTCTCCCGAAACCATCGGTTTGCTGCTCGGCGCCGGGCTGGTGGCCCGTTTTCTCGGCAGCCTGCTGATTGCGCCGCGCGTGAGCGACCCCTCGAAACTGATTAGCGTTCTGCGCATTCTGGCGTTGATGACGCTGCTGTTCGCGCTGGCCTTCTGGGCGGGCAGCAACGTAGCGTGGCTGATGGTGGTGATGATCGGGTTCAACCTCTTTTTCTCACCGCTGGTGCCGCTGACCGATGCGCTGGCCAATACCTGGCAAAAACAGATAACCATGGACTATGGCCGGGTGCGCCTGTGGGGGTCGATTGCCTTTGTGATTGGCTCGGCGTTGACCGGCAAGCTGGTGAGCTTGTTTGACTATCATGTGATTCTGCTGATGCTGAGTCTGGGCGTTGCTTCGATGCTGCTGGGCATGTTGCTGAAGCCGTCGGTGATGCCGCTCGGCGAGTCCCGTCACCAGGAATCAGTGGGCTGGCCGGCCTGGCGCGCGCTGGTGGTACAAAACTGGCGTTTCCTTGCCTGCGTTAGCCTGCTGCAAGGCGCGCACGCCGCCTATTACGGTTTTAGCGCGATTTTCTGGGAAGGCGCAGGCTACTCGGCGTCGGCAATTGGCTATCTTTGGTCGTTAGGCGTGGTGGCGGAAGTGCTGACCTTTGCCCTGAGCAAAAAAGTGTTTCGTCGCTTTAGCGCGCGGGATTTACTGCTGCTCTCCGCCATTTGCGGCGTGATTCGCTGGGGGCTGATGGGCTGGACCACCAGCTTACCGTGGCTGATTTTGATTCAGATCCTCCACTGCGGCACCTTCACCGTCTGCCATCTGGCGGCTATGCGCTACATTGCCGCGCGCCAGGGCAGCGAAGTGATTCGCCTGCAGGCGGTCTACTCGGCGGTGGCAATGGGCGGCAGCATTGCGGTGATGACCATGTTTGCGGGCTTCCTCTACCAGCATCTGCACCAGGGGCTGTTCTGGGTGATGGCGCTGGTGGCCCTGCCTGCGCTGGTGCTGCGGCCAAAAGCCGTCGTCCGCTAGGTTTCGAGGATCTGGCAGATACGCTGCTGCTGATGTTCGCTGAGCGACTGCTCGGCGTGGATCAGTGGCGGCGAAAACAGCGGCAGCACAATCGCGTAAGGCGATATCACCAGCGTGCTGTCCTTTGGCGCCCCTTCTTTCTGGAAAATATGTGCCGCCAGATATTTCACGTTAAGCGGCAGCAGGGTCAGCTCCCGCAACTGCTGCTCAATCTCCTGTTCCAGCGCCGGGTTATCGCCGGTCAGTAATACCACCTGTTTCTCGTGCAGCTCGCTCTCCTGCATTAACCCCGCGCCGAAAATCACCGCAATCAGCGCCGCTTCGTCATCGCTGAAGCGCAGGGCGTAACGTGTTTCAAAATCAGCCAGCGCGCTGCGGGTGGTGCGAATCAAACGCGGATAGAGGCGATGGATCTCCTCCGGTAGATGATGATCGATGCCGATCCCGAACACACACCGGTTGAGCGCCTGCGATAAATGAACATAAAGCTGGTTGTGCAGCGCGCGTTCGTCGGTAAAGTGACATCCGGCAAGCTGCTGGAAGCGATCGACCAGATGGGATATCGCCAGATGTAGCTGCTGCTCCTGCTGGCGGCCATCGTCGTGCGGATTGGGGATTTTCAACAGCATAAAGAGTAGGGCGAGGAAATGCTGTTCATAAGGGTCAGGCGTCTGCATAACACGGCGCTGCCAGTGGCGCACGATATCCGCCGCCATCTGGTATTCGTCGGTCGACTGGGTCCAGGCGCTTTGCAATGTTGTGAACCGGGGGCTGACACCCTGATGATGTTGCAGCAGACAATATTGTAAATACAGGCGTAAAAACTGACCGTCCCGGCACTCAAACTCGCGCTCCAGACTGCGGGCACAGCGGTTAACCAGCGCCTGGAGGTTGGTTTCATCATACAGCGTTCGGGCAATTTTCAGCTGTTTCAGCTGCGTTTTGATAGCCGGTGTAAAATGGTTGGCGACAAACTGCGGGCATAGCCGCAGCGCACGGCGCAGCCAATGCAGCAGACACAGGCGCAGGTCGAGGGTGGTGCCTTCAATCCGATAGCTGCCATCCGCCTGAGTGGCGATTGCCAGACGATGGTAACGCTCAATCTCCTCGCCGGCGTCAACGATATCTTGCCGGGCGGTTGAAACATCGACATTATTCACCATGCCAATGTATTCCGCGGTAATAGTATGCCCTGGGAGATACAGCATCAGCAGCGCCTGGCAGCGGCGCTGGGGACTGGAAAGCACAGATGGCGGTTCAAGTACGGTCATCATCAGCTAGATCCAGTTTTAGGTAACCAGGATTAAGGATAGACAAAAGATAGCGGCGACCACGGCGCTTTCGCTAAGGAATGCTGGCGACGCTCACAGAATTTTTCACTGAGGAACGGATGAAGAGAGTGAAACAATGCGCGGTAATGGTGTTTCTTGCGTTTTTATCATTAAACGCCAGGGCGCATCCGCACAGTTTTATCACCATCACCAATCAATTGGTGGTGAGCGATGGCGCGCTTACCGGCATGAAAATGCGTTGGGTGATGGATGAACTCACCTCGGCCGACCTGCTGTACGACGCGGGTAATGCAAAGCCGGGGGATGAGGTATGGAAAAAACTGGCGGCGGAGGTGATGGCCAACGTGCTGGGGCAGCATTACTTCACCGAGTTCTGGCACAACGGAAAAAAGGTGAAGTTTAACAATCTGCCTGAAGACTACGGTCTGGCGCGTCAGGGGCATCAGGCGGTATTGACCTTCACGCTGCCGCTGGCCTCACCGCAACCGCTGGCGGGGCAAACCTATACGTTCTCCACCTTTGACCCGACCTATTATGTCGATATGAGCTACGAAAAAGACCGCGACGTGGCGTTTGCCGCAGATTTTAAAGGCGCGTGCAAGGTTCGTGTGCACACGCCGCAGCCTAACGAAGAGATGCTCTCCTACGCGCAGTCGCTCGATAAAGAAGACGCGCCGGAGGAGGATATGGAGCTGGGAAAACAGTTTGCCCAGAAGGTGACCGTGCAATGTCAGTGATTTCCGTTAACCGACGCCGTCCGCCGCGCCGCTGGGTCTCGCTCTGGCCGCTGGCGCTGTTTCTTGTTGCCGCTGCAGTAGGGCTGGTCTGGCTGTGGCAGGCGTGGCCGCAGGTGATGCTGAAAAGCGTTATCTGGCAGCGTGACGTGAACCAGCAGATGAGCGGTCTACTGAAAGCGGTGGCTGATAATCCCACCCAGGCGGGCGGCGCGCTGCTGCTGTTCAGCTTTGCCTACGGCGTGTTGCACGCGCTGGGGCCGGGACACGGCAAAGTGGTGATTACCACCTGGCTGGCGACCCATCCGTCAAAACTCAAGTCGAGCATCGGTCTGACGCTGGCTTCCTCATTATTACAGGGGCTGGTGGCGATTGCGTTGGTGGTTATTGTGCTCACCGTATTACGGCTTCCGGCGCGGCAGCTGCATCTCAGCAGCTTCTGGCTGGAAAAGGGGAGTTACGCGCTGGTAGGCGTACTGGGGCTACTGCTGTGCTGGCGGGCGCTGAAAAAGCTGCGCTTACTGCTGCGTAAACCGAAATTCACCGCCTTTACGCCGCATCATGTTCACCATGACGGCTGTGGCTGCGGACACCAGCATTTGCCGAACCCGCAGCAGCTTGAACAGAGCGACGACTGGCGCGCGCGGCTGATGATTATTCTTTCGATGGGAATGCGCCCTTGTTCCGGCGCCATTATGGTACTGCTGTTCAGTAAAGTGATCGGCGTCTTTAGCTGGGGCGTTGCTTCGGCGCTGGCGATGGCGGCAGGGACGTCACTCACCATCTCGTCGCTGGCGCTGCTGGTTCACGGTTTCCGTACGCTGGCGGTGAAGCTGAGCGGCAATAAAACACCGGTGCTGTGGCGGCAGGTGGGCTGGACGACGCTGGCCTTAGCGGGCGGCGTTATTCTGATTGCCGCGGCGGTGGTGATGTGGCTGAGCGCGGTGCCGGTGGGCAGAGGGCTGAGACCGTTTTAGCGTTGATGTCGAGGGACATAAAACGGTCTGAGCCCGAAAACAGGGCATTGAGGGTAGTTCTTCTGTGGCATACCTCATCTGCGCCTCTTTTATCAGAGGCGCCAGAATCAGCGGTTTCGCGTTAGTTCAACGTATAATCCAGCGTAATTTCCGCTTTTAGCAGCTGCGATACCGGGCAACCGGCTTTCGCTTTCTGGATAATGCCATCGAACTGTTGCGCTTCAATACCAGGGACCGCCACCTTACTTTGCAGCGCGATTTTGGTAATGGCAAAGCCACCGTCGGTTTTATCCAGCGACACGTCCGCCGTGGTATCAATAGAATCTGCGGTATAGCCTGCTTCGCCCAGCATCAATGATAACGCCATCGAAAAACAGGCCGCGTGAGCCGCGCCAATCAGTTCTTCCGGGTTGGTTCCTTTAGCGCCTTCAAAACGGGTATTAAAGCCATAAGGCTGCTGGTTAAGAACGCCACTTTCGGTAGAAACCGTCCCTTTTCCGTGTTTGATATCACCTGACCAGTGTGCGGACCCGTGCTTGTGAATTGTCATGTTCGCTCTCCTTTTGGCTAACAAAAGGCTAAGTATAGACGACGGAATTGGCGGCAACGGGAATAGAGATAATTCTGGGGAAGGGGATAAAAAAGAAGCCCGCGAACGGGCTTCTTAATGACACGCGGTATGAACTTAGCGCTTCAGCGCTTCGCTCAGTTCGTCGCGCATGTTTGCCAGCATGGCTTTCACCACGCGTGGGTTACCGGCAACGATGTTACCGGTCATCATGTAGTTGTGACCGCCAACGAAATCGCAAACCAGCGCGCCCGCTTCACGTGCGATCAGCTCGCCCGCGGCGAAGTCCCACGGCTTCAGGCCGATTTCGAAGTAACCGTCAACGCGCGCAGCGGCCAGGTAGGCCAGATCCAGCGCGGCGGAACCGGAACGGCGGAAGTCCGCGCACTCGGTAAACATTTTGCCGAGGATGTTCATGTAAGCGGTCGCGTGCTGCTTGGCTTTGAACGGGAAACCGGTGGCGATAATGGTGCCATCCAGATCGCGGGCAGTGCTGCCGCGCAGACGGTAACCGTTGAGCTGTGCGCCCTGGCCGCGAGTGGCGGTGAACAGTTCGTTGCGCATCGGATCGTAAACGACAGCCACTTCAGTACGGCCTTTAATGCGTACGGCAATGGAAACAGAGAAGTGTGGCAGACGTTTGATGAAGTTGGTGGTGCCATCCAGCGGATCGATAACCCATTGTACATCCAGATCTTCGCCAACGTGTTCACCGCTTTCTTCGGTGATGATGGTGTGTTGCGGGTAAGATTTGCGAATGGTGTCGATAATTACCGCTTCGGCTGCTTTATCAACGTTGGTCACGAAATCGTTGCTGCCTTTCTGGCTCGCTTCAACAGCTTCTGGCGTTTCGTAGTTTTTGGCAATCAGGTTACCCGCCTTGCGCGCTGCGCGCACGGCGATGTTCAGCATCGGATGCATCAGGTTACTCTCACTGGATGTTAAAGAACGGGAAAACGGCGCATATCATAGCAGCGAATTCGGATTCTGTCTCAGCTTTATGGTAATATGGCCGAATAATCTTTAGACGAAGAATGACAATGCTGCAAAATATCCGAATCGTGCTGGTCGAAACCTCCCATACCGGCAACATGGGCTCCGTTGCCCGCGCTATGAAAACCATGGGTTTAACGAACCTGTGGCTGGTTAACCCGCTGGTGAAACCAGACTCCCAGGCCATCGCCCTGGCGGCAGGCGCCAGCGATGTCATTGGCAGCGCGCAGATCGTCGACACACTCGACGAAGCGCTGGCCGGTTGCAGCCTGGTGGTCGGCACCAGCGCGCGTTCCCGCACTCTGCCGTGGCCGATGCTTGACCCGCGTGAATGCGGCCTGAAAAGCGTCGCTGAAGCTGAACACGCGCCAGTCGCGCTGGTGTTTGGTCGTGAGCGTGTGGGTCTGACTAACGACGAACTGCAGAAATGTCACTATCACGTGGCGATTGCCGCTAACCCGGAATACAGCTCGCTAAACCTGGCGATGGCGGTACAGGTCATTTCTTATGAAGTGCGTATGGCCTGGCTGGCGGCGCAGGAAAGCGCTGAACCGAAGGTGGAACACGAAGAAACACCGTACCCGCTGGTGGACGATCTCGAACGTTTCTACGGTCACCTGGAGCAGACCCTGCTCTCCACGGGCTTCATTCGTGAAAACCATCCGGGGCAGGTGATGAACAAGCTGCGTCGTCTGTTCACCCGCGCGCGTCCGGAAAGCCAGGAGCTGAACATCCTGCGTGGGATTCTGGCGTCTATTGAGCAGCAGAACAAAGGCAAGTAATCGCGTAAATGCCGGATGGCGCTTCGCTTATCCGGCCTACAACTCGAGCGGCCGGTAGGCCGGATAAGCGAAGCGCCATCCGGCAGATCAATACCGCACGGAACGTCAAATACCTGACTAAATCACTCAAGTAAATAGTTGACTGATTTAGTCGGGAATGTCAGACTTGCTCCTGCTATGCAATACCCACAATATTATTAAAAACCCCGGGCAGGGGCGAGTTTGAGGTTAAGTAAGACATGAGACTGACATCTAAAGGGCGTTATGCCGTAACCGCGATGCTGGACGTTGCACTCAACTCCGAAGCGGGCCCGGTGCCGTTGGCTGATATTTCTGAACGTCAGGGAATTTCACTCTCCTATCTGGAGCAGCTGTTCTCCCGTCTGCGTAAAAATGGCTTAGTGTCCAGCGTACGTGGTCCAGGCGGCGGTTATCTGCTGGGTAAAGAAGCAAACCATATCGCCGTTGGCGAAGTGATCAGCGCAGTGGACGAGTCCGTTGACGCGACCCGCTGCCAGGGGAAAGGTGGCTGCCAGGGCGGCGATAAATGTTTGACCCACGCTCTGTGGCGCGATCTGAGCGACCGTCTGACCGGTTTCCTGAACAACATCACCCTTGGTGAACTGGTAAACAACCAGGAAGTTCTGGACGTGTCCGGCCGTCAGCACTCGCACGACACCTCCCGCACGACTCGCGTACAAGACGCAATCGACGTTAAGTTACGCGCATAATCCAACCGCTCTGCTGGGTACTGCGCAGAGCGAGTTATAGATAACAATGAGATTTCAGAGTCAGGCCGGGACACTCTCCCGTCAACGCGGTCGTACATCCAGCCGGTTGCCTGACTCCTTGCATTGAGTGATGTACGGAGTTAAAGAGCAATGAAATTACCGATTTATCTCGACTACTCCGCAACCACGCCGGTGGACCCGCGTGTTGCCGAGAAAATGATGCAGTTTCTGACCCTGGACGGGACCTTTGGTAACCCGGCTTCTCGTTCACACCGTTTCGGCTGGCAGGCTGAAGAGGCGGTAGATATCGCCCGTAACCAGATTGCCGACCTCGTGGGCGCCGACCCGCGTGAGATCGTTTTTACTTCCGGCGCGACAGAATCTGACAACCTGGCGATTAAAGGTGCAGCCAACTTTTATCAGAAAAAAGGCAAGCACATCATCACCAGTAAAACCGAACACAAAGCCGTGCTGGACACCTGTCGTCAGCTCGAGCGTGAAGGTTTCGAAATCACTTACCTGGCACCGCAGCGCAACGGCATTATCGATCTCAAAGAGCTCGAAGCGGCGATGCGTGACGACACCATCCTCGTCTCCATCATGCACGTGAATAACGAAATCGGCGTGGTGCAGGATATCGCGACTATCGGCGAAATGTGCCGTGCGCGCGGCATCATCTATCACGTTGACGCCACCCAGAGCGTGGGCAAACTGCCTATCGACCTGAGCCAGCTGAAAGTTGACCTGATGTCCTTCTCCGGTCACAAAATCTACGGTCCGAAAGGTATCGGCGCGCTGTACGTTCGTCGTAAACCGCGTATCCGTATCGAAGCGCAGATGCACGGCGGCGGTCACGAGCGCGGCATGCGTTCCGGCACCCTGCCTGTTCACCAGATCGTCGGCATGGGCGAAGCTTACCGTATCGCGAAAGAAGAGATGGAGACCGAAATGGCCCGTCTGCGCGGTCTGCGTAACCGTCTGTGGAACGGCGTGAAGGATATGGAAGAGGTTTACCTGAACGGTGACCTTGAGCAGGGCGCACCGAACATCCTCAACGTGAGCTTTAACTACGTTGAAGGCGAATCGCTGATTATGGCGCTGAAAGACCTGGCGGTTTCCTCCGGTTCCGCATGTACTTCCGCAAGCCTTGAGCCATCCTACGTGCTGCGCGCACTGGGCATGACCGATGAGCTGGCGCATAGCTCCATTCGTTTCTCTTTAGGTCGTTTCACTACCGAAGAAGAGATTGACTACACCATCAATCTGGTTCGCAACTCCATTGGCCGTCTGCGCGACCTTTCTCCGCTGTGGGAAATGTTCAAGCAGGGCGTGGATCTGAACAGCATTGAATGGTCACATCATTAATCGGTACCGATAAGGAGAATTCATCATGGCTTACAGCGAAAAAGTAATCGATCATTACGAGAACCCACGTAACGTAGGTTCCTTCGACAACAGCGACGAGAGCGTCGGCAGCGGTATGGTCGGTGCGCCGGCTTGCGGCGATGTGATGAAGTTGCAGATTAAAGTCAACAATGAAGGTATCATTGAAGACGCGCGTTTCAAGACCTACGGCTGCGGTTCCGCCATTGCTTCCAGCTCCCTCGTCACCGAGTGGGTCAAAGGGAAATCCCTGGACGAAGCACAGGCGATTAAAAATACCGATATCGCCGACGAGCTTGAACTGCCGCCGGTGAAAATTCACTGTTCTATTCTGGCAGAAGACGCGATTAAAGCCGCTATTGCGGATTACAAAAGCAAACGTGAAGCAAAATAATTAAGAAGAGTTGAGGTTTTTATGTCGATTACCTTAAGCGACAGTGCAGCAGCGCGAGTCAATACCTTCCTGGCAAACCGCGGTAAAGGGTTTGGTCTGCGTCTGGGCGTCAGAACGTCCGGCTGTTCAGGTATGGCCTATGTACTGGAATTTGTTGACGAGCCGGCGGCAGAAGACACCGTTTTCGAAGACAAGGGCGTGAAGGTGGTCATCGACGGTAAGAGCCTGCAATTTCTTGATGGTACGCAGCTCGACTTCGTCAAAGAAGGTCTCAACGAAGGGTTTAAATTTACTAACCCGAACGTGAAAGACGAGTGTGGTTGCGGCGAAAGCTTTAACGTCTGATTTTGTGTCCTGCCAACCCCACCATAGCGCCACTGCTGTGCGTGGGGTTTGTTTTAAATAGTTAACCCTGAGAACGTCATGGATTACTTCACTCTCTTTGGATTGCCAGCCGGTTATCACGTAGACACTCAGGCCCTCGCGGC
The DNA here is from genome assembly GCF_028069715.1 of Kluyvera sp. Awk 3. NCBI lineage: Bacteria > Pseudomonadati > Pseudomonadota > Gammaproteobacteria > Enterobacterales > Enterobacteriaceae > Kluyvera > Kluyvera sp. Awk 3. Next base: position 29,628 of record NZ_JANEWH010000001.1, read on the forward strand.
ACGCTTCCAGGACCTGCAGCGTCAGAATCACCCCGACCGTTTTGCCAGCGCCAGCGAAGCTGAACAGCTCGCGGCGGTCCAGCGATCCGCGAATATCAACCAGGCATGGCAAACGCTGCGTCACCCGCTGACGCGCGCCGAATATCTGCTCTCCCTGCACGGCTTCGATCTGGCCTCCGAACAGCATACCGTACGCGATACCGCGTTCCTGATGGAACAGCTGGAGCTGCGTGAAGAGCTGGACGAGATTGAACAGGCGAAAGACGCTGACCGTCTGGAAGCGCTGCTTAAGCGCATCAAAGCGATGTACAGCCAACGCCAGCAGCAGATGGTGGCGGAACTTGATTCGCAGACGTGGGACGCGGCGGCGGATACCGTACGTAAACTGCGTTTTCTCGATAAACTCCAAAGCAGCGCTGAATTACTCGAAGAAAAGCTGCTCGATTTCTGATTCTGGAAGCTTAACATGGCCTTATTACAAATTAGTGAGCCGGGTCTGAGCGCCGCGCCGCACCAGCGTCGTCTGGCGGTTGGCATTGACTTAGGCACCACCAATTCCCTGGTTGCTACCGTGCGTAGCGGTCAGGCGGAAACGCTGGCCGACAATCAGGGGCGTCACCTGCTGCCTTCTGTTGTGCACTATCAGGCGCAGGGCCACGTGGTCGGCTATGATGCGCGTACCAACGCCGCGCTGGACCCGGCCAACACCATTAGCTCCGTAAAACGCATGATGGGCCGCTCGCTGGCGGATATCCAGACGCGTTACCCGCACTTGCCTTACCAGTTCCAGTCCAGTGAAAACGGCCTGCCAATGCTGGTAACCAACGCCGGTGTACTCAACCCGATCCGCGTCTCGGCTGATATCCTCAAAGCGCTGGCGGCGCGCGCCACCGAAACGCTTGATGGCGAACTCGACGGCGTGGTGATTACCGTTCCCGCTTACTTTGACGATGCACAGCGTCAGGGCACCAAAGACGCCGCGCGTCTGGCTGGCCTGCACGTGCTGCGCCTGCTCAACGAACCGACCGCCGCGGCGATTGCCTACGGCCTCGACTCCGGTCAGGAAGGGGTGATTGCCGTCTACGATCTGGGCGGCGGTACCTTCGATATCTCGATTCTGCGTCTCAGCCGCGGTGTGTTTGAAGTGCTGGCCACCGGCGGAGACTCCGCGCTGGGCGGTGACGATTTCGACCACCTGCTGGCAGATTACATTCGCGAACAGGCAGGCATTGCCGATCGCAGCGACAACCGCGTACAGCGTGAGCTGCTTGATGCCGCCATCGCTGCCAAAATCGCCCTGAGCGATGCCGACAGCGTCACCGTTGAGGTGGCTGGCTGGAAAGGCGAAGTGACCCGCGAACAGTTTAACGATCTGATTTCCGCGCTGGTGAAGCGCACTCTGCTGGCCTGCCGCCGTGCGCTGAAAGATGCGGGCGTGGAAGCCGAAGAGGTGCTGGAAGTGGTGATGGTGGGCGGTTCGACCCGCGTACCGCTGGTGCGCGAGCGCGTGGGCGAATTCTTTGGCCGTACGCCGCTGACCTCCATCGACCCGGATAAAGTGGTGGCGATTGGCGCCGCCGTGCAGGCTGATATTCTGGTCGGCAACAAGCCGGACAGCGAAATGCTGCTGCTCGATGTGATCCCGCTTTCTCTGGGCCTCGAAACCATGGGCGGCCTGGTAGAGAAGGTTATCCCGCGTAACACCACCATCCCGGTGGCCCGCGCGCAGGAATTCACCACCTTTAAAGACGGCCAGACCGCGATGTCCATCCACGTGATGCAGGGGGAACGCGAACTGGTGCAGGACTGTCGTTCGCTGGCGCGCTTTGCGCTGCGCGGTATTCCGGCTCTCCCGGCGGGCGGTGCGCACATTCGCGTCACCTTCCAGGTGGATGCTGACGGTCTGCTGAGCGTCACGGCGATGGAAAAATCCACCGGCGTGGAATCGTCTATCCAGGTGAAACCGTCCTACGGTCTGACCGACGGTGAAATCGCCACCATGATTCAGGATTCCATGAGCTATGCCGAGCAGGACGTGAAAGCACGTATGCTGGCCGAGCAGAAAGTGGAAGCGGCGCGCGTGCTGGAAAGCCTGCACAGTGCGCTTGCCGCCGATGCCGCGCTGTTAAGTGCCGCAGAGCGTCAGGAAATTGACGAGGCCGCTGCGGCGTTGAGCGCGGTAGCTGAGGGCAATGACACTGACGCCATCGAACAAGCCATTAAAAACGTTGACAAACAAACCCAGGAATTTGCCGCTCGCCGCATGGACCAATCCGTTCGTGTCGCGCTGAAAGGCCAATCCGTGGACGAGGTTTAATATGCCAAAGATTGTTTTTCTGCCCCACCAGGACCTGTGCCCGGATGGCGTAGTTGTGGAAGCTGAGACCGGTGAAACCATTCTGGATGCCGCGCTGCGTAGCGGTATCGAGATTGAACACGCCTGTGAAAAATCCTGTGCCTGCACCACCTGCCACTGCATCGTGCGTGAAGGTTTCGACTCGCTGCCAGAAAGCACCGAAGACGAAGACGATATGCTGGACAAAGCCTGGGGGCTGGAACCGGATAGCCGCCTGAGCTGCCAGGCCCGCGTCACGGATGAAGACCTGGTGGTCGAAATTCCGCGTTACACAATTAACCACGCGCGCGAGCACTAAGAGGATAGTATGGGACTGAAGTGGACTGATAGCCGTGAAATCGGTGAAGCGCTTTACGATACCTTCCCGGATACCGATCCGAAAACGGTACGTTTCACCGACATGCACCAGTGGATTTGCGACCTCGAAGACTTTGATGACGATCCTCAGGCATCAAATGAAAAAATTCTTGAGGCAATTCTGCTAGTCTGGTTGGATGAAGCAGAATAATTTTTGCGTCATGATTCGCGCCGCAGGTGCGTTGGCTACGTTCGCTCACCCCAGTCACATAGTTATCTATGCTCCCGGGGATTCGCTCACTTGCCGCCTTCCTGCAACGCGAATCATTTAGCAAAAGATCTAACGGGCTGCCATTCGGCGGCCCGTTTGCTAATAAGGATAAATAAAATGACAGAAGCGATGAAAATTACCCTGTCTACCCAGCCAGCCGATGCGCGCTGGGGTGACAAAGCGGCCTATAGCATTAATGATGAAGGGATTACCCTGCACCTGACCGGCCGCGACGATGCGGGCCTTATCCAGCGCGCGGCGCGTAAAATCGACGGCATGGGCATCAAGCATGTTGCGCTAAGCGGTGAAGGCTGGAACGTTGACCTCGCCTGGGCTTTCTGGGCGGGTTACAAAGGGCCGAAAGGCACCCGTCAGGTTGCATGGCCAGAGCTTGACGATGCGCAACGCCAGGAGCTGGATAACCGTCTGACCTACATCGACTGGGTTCGCGATACCATCAACGCCCCGGCGGAAGAGTTAGGCCCGGAGCAACTGGCGCAGCGTGCGGTAGATCTGCTGTGCGGCGTGGCGTGCGACAACGTCTCTTATCGCATCACCAAAGGTGAAGATCTGCGCGAGCAGGGCTACGCTGGCCTGCATACCGTAGGCCGTGGTTCTGAACGTCCGCCGGTTCTGCTGGCGCTGGATTACAACCCAACGGGCGATAAAGACGCGCCGGTTTACGCCTGCCTGGTCGGTAAAGGTATTACCTTCGACTCCGGCGGCTACAGCATCAAACAGAGCGCATTCATGGACTCCATGAAGTCCGACATGGGCGGCGCGGCGACCGTGACCGGCGCGCTGGCGTTGGCGATCACCCGTGGTCTGAACAAGCGCGTAAAACTGTACCTGTGCTGTGCGGACAACCTGATCAGCGGCAATGCATTCAAGCTGGGCGATATCATCCACTACCGTAACGGTAAAAATGTGGAAGTGATGAACACCGATGCGGAAGGGCGTCTGGTGCTGGCCGATGGCCTGATTGACGCCAGCGCGCAGAAACCGGAGTTGATTATCGATGCGGCGACCCTGACCGGGGCGGCAAAAACCGCGCTGGGTAATGATTACCACGCGCTGTTCAGCTTTGACGATAAGCTGGCTAACCGCCTGCTGGCGAGCGCGAGTGCGGAAAATGAAGCCTTCTGGCGTCTGCCGCTGGCTGAGTTCCATCGTCACCAGCTGCCATCTAACTTTGCTGAACTGAACAACACCGGCAGCGCGGCCTACCCGGCGGGCGCGAGCACGGCGGCGGGCTTCCTGTCCCACTTCGTGGAAAACTATCATGAAGGTTGGCTGCACATCGACTGCTCCGCGACCTACCGTAAAGCTGCCGTTGAGCAGTGGTCGGCGGGCGCGACCGGGCTGGGCGTGCGGACGATTGCTAACCTGTTGACTGCCGAGTAATTTGTTCCCCTCACCCTAACCCTCTCCCCAAAGGGGAGAGGGGACTGTTCGGTTTTCTCCCTCGCCCCTTTGGGGAGAGGGCCGGGGTGAGGGGAAGATACCCATACCTTCTGGAACCACTATGTCCGAAACCAAAAACGAACTCGAAACGCTGCTGGAACAAGCGGCGACGGAACCTGCTCATCGCCCGGCCTTTTTCCGCACCCTGCTGGAGTCTACCGTCTGGGTACCCGGCGCCGCCGCCGATGACCAGCAGGTTGTCGACGACAGCGCCTTAGAGCTACAGCACTGGGAAAAAGATGACGGCACCTCCGTTATCCCGTTCTTCACCTCACTGGAAGCCCTGAAACAGGCGGTAACCATCGAGCAGTCGTTCGTCGTCATGCCAGTACGCTCGCTGTTTGAAATGACCCTCGGCGAGACGCTGTTCCTCAACGCCAAACTGCCGACCGGCAAAGAGTTCACCCCGCGTGAAATCAGCCACCTGATTGGTGAAGAGGGTAACCCGCTGAGCACCCAGGAAGTGCTGGAAGGCGGTAGCGCGCTGCTGCTTTCTGAAGTGGCGGAGCCACCGGCACAGATGGTGGAATCGCTCACCACGCTGTTCAAAACCCTGAAAACGGTCAAACGCGCGTTCCTGTGCTCGATTAAAGAGCATGCGGACGAGCAGCCAAACCTGCTGATCGGCATTGAAGCGGAAGGGGATATCGAAGAGATTATCCACGCCGCGGGCAGCGTCGCCACCGACACCCTGCCGGGTGATGAGCCGATTGATATCTGCCAGGTGGTGGAAGGCGAGAAGGGCATCAGCCACTTTATGCTGGCGCATATTACGCCGTTCTATGAAAAACGCTGGGGCAGCTTCCTGCGCGATTTTAAGCAGAACCGGATTATCTGACCCGAGGAAAGCCGCCCCGAAGGGCGGCATCCTGGCTTACTTGCCCTGCGCGTTGCTTATCACGCTAACAGCGCTGACGGAGTGACTCCGTTCGCTGTCGGTGCGAAGAAACAAGACGGCAGTAACAATCAGCACGATACAGAAGTATCGTCTGTTCATTGCGCGGTCCATGCGAAGACCGCATCACAGCAGCACCGCTGGCGATAATGTTGCGATAGCAAGCGCTATGGTGTGCCTGCATTTACGGCCATGGGACATCCTTTCCCGAAGCCAGCGCCCGTTTGCGAGACGGCGGAAAGGGCCGGGATGGATTATACATCAACAGCCAAATAGTCACTCTTGTTACTACCTTGACTTTGTCCGATTTTAAAGCCACTATGATGCACACTATGGTGTGCCTGCATTGCTTTAGCAATGTAGCTTGCTGGAAAGGCCGCGAACCGGACCAGCACAAAATAACCGCTGTTACAGGCGGTTTTTTTGTGGCTGAAAAACGTGAAATATCCGACGAGCGGGGAAATTTATCCCGTCGCCTCCAGCAGCAGTAAATCCATCAACAGTACCAGATTGGACTCAAATGACGTGATATCCGCCGCTTCGGCGGCAAAATGCGCGGCTTCGTCATACAGCGCAAAATGCAGATCCGCCAGTCCCGCCAGGGTATTGGCGGAGGCGCGGGTGAAGGCGACGACCGTCATGCCCACGTTGCGGGCGATACGCGCTTTATCCAGCACCTGCTCGGTTTCGCCGCTGCGCGACACCGCGATAAACACCTGGTAGCGCGCGGCGTTACTGAGAAAGATGTTCCGGCTATCGCCCGGGCCGGAAATAAAGGCCGTTTTGCCAAGCACCTGCAGCTTTTTCGTCAGGTACTCGGCAAAGAGATAAGAAAATCCTGCGCCATAGAGAAAGAAGCTCTCCTGCTCGCGCAGCAGGCGGGTAAACTGCTGCCGCTTGTCCGCCGTTGCCCACTGAAAAGACTGCTGGTAGTTGGCGATAAAGCGGTTGAACAGTTCGGGAAATTCCGCGCAGGACTCAGTGCGATGCGCCGCAATATGCGGCGTTTCCGCCAGCAGGCTTTTACAGTGCCAGATAAACTCGCTGTAGCCGCTAAAGCCCAGCTTTTGACACAGCCGCATAATGGTTGCCGTGGAGACAAATGTCGCCTGCGCCAGCTGACGGACGGTGATCTTGCCTACCAGCAGCGGATGCTCTGTCAAATGCGCCAGCACCCGATACTCCGCGCGGGTTAAGGACGCTCCGCGCGTCAGCAGCGTTGCCAGGCGATTATCCATTACTGCACAGGCTCTATCGGCAGGTCGGCGCGGGCACCCCATTCACTCCAGGACCCGTCGTACAGGGTTACGTCGTCGGCCTCAAGCGTGGCCAGCGCCAGTGCGACCACCGCCGCCGTCACACCGGAACCGCAGCTCACGATAATCGGCTGATGTAAGTCGACACCCTGACGAGCAAAGATAGCTTCGAGCTGGTCAGTGGTTTTTAGCTCACCGTCCACCACCAGATCGCCCCAGGGCACGTTGCGCGCGCCGGGAATGTGCCCACGACGCAGTCCAGGACGCGGTTCATCAACCTGGGCATTGAAGCGCGGCGCCGGACGGGCGTCGACGATTTGCGCGGAGCCTTCATGGCTGGCCAACAGCACGTCGGTCAGTCGTTTGACTGCTTCGGCATGGAATGTAGACTCAAACTCGCCCTCAGCGCTTTGTACGTCTCCCTGCTCGAGCAGCAGATCGTCGCGCTGCCAGCCGGCCAGCCCCCCGGCCAGAATAGAGACCCGCTCTGCGCCAAAGGTACGCAGCATCCACCACGCGCGCGGTGCGGAGAACAGGTTGCCTTCGTCGTAAATCACCAGGTGTTTATCGCGGCTGACGCCCAGCTCGCGCATGGCGACGGCGAATGCTTCCGGGCGCGGCATCATATGCGGCAGCGGCGAGGTGTGGTCGGAGAGGGCTTCAATATCAAAAAATACCGCGCCCGGCAGATGCCCGGCGCGGTATTCCGCGTGCAGATCGCGATGTTCTTGTCCCGGCGGCGCCATACGGGCGTCGATAATTTGTACTTCCGGGTCATCAACGTGCTCAGCCAGCCAGTCGGCGGCAACAAAAAACGAAGTGGTCATGGTACCCTCCATTGATGAATCATAGAGAGATTGTCGGTGTTTTTGCTCACACCGACAAGCGACCCGCGGTTTATTAGCGCGTTGCCTCACCATTTTGCCAGGCATGTTGCAGCTGCGGCCAGTAATCCCGGTTGGCGACAATCATCTCGTCAAGAATGGCGCGCGCGTGTTCCATTGTCGGCACGGTGCGGTTGAGGGTAAAGGCCTGCAACGCTTTTTCATAGCTGCCCTCAAGCGTGGCTTCAACCAACAGCTGCTCCGAGGCCAGTTGCTGCATCAACAATGTCTGGTGGAACAGCGGCACATTGCCCATCCGCACCGGCTCCGGGCCATTGGCGGTGATGTAGGCCGGGACTTCTACCATCGCATCGTCCGGCAGATTGGCGATGGCGCCCTGGTTTTCGACGATCACTAAATGGCGCTGGCGTAAATCAAAGGCCAGAGACCGGGCCACTTCAACGATAAACTCACCGTGCACGCCAACGTGGAAAGCATCCGGCAGAATACCGGTTTGCTGATACTCCACGGCTGCTGCAAACAGCTTCTTCTCTCGCCCGTCCATCACTTCGTTGGCGCGCGTGTAGTCCGGGTTCTGATGCTCGACGATTTGGTTAGGCATCAGGTAATACTGCAGATACGGGTTCGGCAGATATTCCGGGAAGCAATCCATAATTGGTTTGATATTGCGCCAGGTTTTCACCCATGATGGATCGGCATGCTGCGGGTCCGTTTGCGCGGCGTCTTCGGTCAGCAGGCCGAATTTCGCCACGTGGCGACGTAACTCAGGCAGTTTGTCTTCGCCATCGACCCGAACCTGGGTAAACCAGCCAAAGTGGTTGAGACCAAAGTAATCCACATCGAGCTTGTGGCGGTCGACGCCGAGAATCGCCCCCATATTGCGCATGGCTGCCACCGGCATATCGCAGATATTCAGCACCCGCGCCTGTGGTCGCAGACGGCGAATGCCTTCAGCCACAATCGCCGCCGGGTTGGAATAGTTGACGATCCACGCTTTGGGATCGGCATAGCGCTCAACGAGGTCAATCAGCTCTACCATCGGCAGAATGGTGCGCAGGCCGTAGGCCAGGCCGCCAGGGCCGCAGGTCTCCTGGCCGACCACGCCGTGGCGTAGCGGAATTTTTTCATCCTGCTCGCGCATTTTGTACTGGCCGACACGCATCTGGGCAAAGACGAAGTGCGCGCCGCTAAATGCCGTTTCCGGGCAGGTGGTCACGGTAAATTTGATGCTCTGGCTATGGTCGCGAATCACCTTTTCCACCACCGGGGCGATGGTGTTTTGCCGCGCTTCATCAATATCGTAGAGGCGAATTTCCGCCAGCGGGAAGTCGCTCAGGCGTACCATCAGGCTTTTGACAATGCCCGGCGTGTAGGTGCTGCCACCGCCGGCGATAGCCAGAATAAATGGGGATTTCAACATGTTATAGCCTCCTTCAGAGAAACATCTCAACGGCTTCTCGCATTTTTTTGACGTGCAGCCCGTAGACCACCTGAACGTTATTACCTTGTTTAATAATGCCTTTCGCACCGGTTGCCTTGAGCTGTGGCTCGTTAATTCGTGCGATGTCCTTCACGGTGACGCGCAGCCGGGTGTAGCAGTTATCCACCACCTCAATGTTGTCGCGCCCGCCTAATCCCTCGATGATGCTGGTGCCCAGACCATCGTTATTGCCCTTCGCCTGATACTCCTGCTTGCTGTAGAGCTTCGTTTGCTGGTCATCCTCTTCGCGGCCCGGCGTTTTCATGTTGAAGCGCAGGATCAGGAAGCGGAAGATGACGAAGTAGAGCGCGAACATAATCAGCCCGACCACGATGTACATCGGCCAGTTGGATTTCTCCGTCCCCAGCGGCAGGTTGTAGAGAATAAAATCGATAATGCCGTTGGCCCCGATGGCGTGGACGCCGAACAGCGAGAACAGCATCATGCCGATGCCGGTCAGCACGGCGTGCACCACGAACAGTAGCGGCGCGACGAACAGGAAGGAAAACTCAATCGGCTCGGTCACGCCGACCAGCATTGATGTCAGCGCCGCTGGGATCAAAATGGCTTTCGCCGCGGCTTTGCGTTCCGGTTTCGCGGTGACATACATCGCCAGCGCGGCGGCAGGTAAGCCGAACATTTTGCTGATGCCGCGCGCGTCCCACACCACGGTACTGCTCAACTGTTTGACGTCAGGGCAGGCCATTTCAGCGAAGTAGATATTGCGCGCGCCCTGGTACAGGTTGCCGCAGACCTCGTGCGAACCGCCCAGTTCGGTATACAAAAATGGGGTATAGACCAGGTGGTGCAGGCCGGTTGGCACCAGAATACGTTCGAGGAAACCGTAAATCGCCACCCCGAACGGGCCGGAGCCTTTAATCGCCAGCGCCAGCGCGCTGATACCGTGCTGCGCCCATGGCCAGAGTTCGCTCATCACCACGCCAAGGATAATCGCCACCGGCAGAATGATGATGGTGACAAAACAGTGACCGGAGTAGATAGCCATCGCCCCGGAGAACTGCACGCCGGAGTAACGGTTGTAGAGATACCCGGTGAGCGCGCCGGTGAGGATCCCGGCGAAAACGCCCATCTCCAGCACCTGTACGCCCAGCACCATACTTTGCCCGGCGGTGCGCATCTGGTCAGCCGGGGCCAGTTCGCCCTGCCATTGCAGCGTGAAGTTCATGGCGTTGATAAACACAATAAACGTCACCAGCCCCAGCAGAGCGGCATAGCCTTTATCGCGAGCGGCGAGGCCGATGGGAATACCGACAGCAAAGATCATCGCCAGATTCACCAATAGCGAAACGGCGGATTTGGCGATCAGCTGCCCCAGATGCTGGACCGCAGAGTAGCCCAGAAAAGGGACGTACTCTGCAAGACTGCCGTTGCCCAGCACGTTGCCGAAGGCGATAAACAGCCCGACAATCGGCAGAATCAGGACCGGGCCGTAGAGGGATTTACCAAAATTTTGTAGGGCATTAACGGCTCTTTTCATTATTTTCTCCAACGTTGAACCGCGTAGATGAGACCTCATGACCGGCAAAAGGTAGCAGCAGAAGGGCGGGGGAATCCAGCTATCTTATTGTTTTAAAAACAAAGTACGCATAACGTTACATGTTACGTTATGAGTTGTGATCGCAGTAACATCCCAGAGAGATGGCCAGCAATGTGATCCTTAGCTACTGGCAAACGCCTCCCTGGGGCATAATACTGTGTTGATGACTCAAACAGACTTCACCAGTCAGAGGTTACAGGATGAAACCCTTTCGTTTGGCTACGCTGGCACTCGCGCTGGCAATGACGTTCACGTTGGCCGGTTGCGACAATAAAAACGACGACAAACCCGCAGCCCCTTCGACGCCAGCCGCTGCCGCACCGGTAAAACCCGATGCCGCCCAGCTTGAAAAACTCGCCCGGCAGAGCCAGGGCAAAACGCTTACCCTGCTCGATGCCTCCGAAGTGCAGCTCGACGGCGCGGCAACGCTGGTGCTCACTTTCTCCATACCGCTTAACCCCGATCAGGATTTCAGCAAAACGGTCCACCTGGTAGACAAAAAGAACGGTAAGGTTGACGGCGCATGGGAGCTGGCGCCGAATCTCAAAGAGCTGCGGCTGCGCCATCTGGAACCGAAACGCGACTTGATTGTGACCGTCGATCCTGAGCTGGCGGCGCTGAATAAGTCGACTTTTGGCACCAGCGTCGAAAAAACGCTGACCACCCGCGATATTGCGCCGAGCGTCGGCTTTGCCAGCCGCGGATCGCTGCTGCCGGGCAAGGTGGTGGAAGGGCTACCGGTGATGGTGCTCAACGTGCCGCACGTTGACGTGAACTTCTTCCGCGTGAAGCCGGAATCGCTGGCCGCGTTCGTCAGCCAGTGGGAATACCGCAGTTCGCTGAGCAACTGGGAGTCGGATGAGCTGTTGAAGATGGCCGATCTGGTCTACACCGGGCGATTTGACCTTAATCCGGCGCGCAACACCCGGGAAAAACTGCTGCTGCCGCTGAAAGATATCGCGCCGCTACAGCAGTCTGGCGTCTACATCGCGGTGATGAACCCGGCGGGACAATACAGCTACAGTAACGCCGCGACGTTGTTTACCCTGAGCGACGTCGGCGTATCGCTGCACCGTTATCACGGCCAACTTGATGTGTTTACCCAAAGCCTGGAAAACGGCGCTGCTCAATCAGCAGTTGAATTGACGCTGTTAAACGACAAAGGTCAGACGCTGGCGCAGGCGACCAGCGACGCCAAAGGTCACGCCACGCTGCAAACCGACAAAGACGCGGCATTGATGCTGGCACGTAAAGACGGGCAGACGACGTTGCTGGATCTGAAACTGCCCGCGCTGGATCTGGCTGAGTTCGATGTTGCCGGCGATCCTGGTTATCGCAAGCAGTTCTTTATGTTTGGCCCGCGCGATCTCTATCGTCCCGGCGAAACGGTGATCCTCAACGGCCTGCTGCGCGACAGCGACGGCAAGCCGCTGCCCGACCAGCCGGTGAAGCTGGAAGTGGTGAAACCGGACGGCCAGGTGGTTCGCAGCGTGGTGAGCCAGCCGCAGAACGGCCTGTATCAATTGACCTACCCGCTGGATAGCGGCGCGGCGACCGGCATGTGGCATATCCGCGCCAACACCGGCGATAACCAGCTGCGCGAGTGGGATTTCCACATCGAAGACTTTATGCCCGAGCGCATGGCGCTGAGCCTGACGCCGCAGACGACGCCGCTGGCCCCCGCTGACGACGTCAAATTCGCCGTTTCCGGCTACTATCTGTACGGCGCGCCCGCCAGCGGGAACAGTCTGCAGGGGAAATTGTTCCTGCGCCCGCTGCGCGATGCGGTCGCGGCGCTGCCGGGCTTCCAGTTTGGCGATATTGCGCAAGACAATACTTCCCGTAGCCTGGATGAAATGAATCTGACGCTGGATGACAAAGGGCGGGGAGAAGTGACCACCGCCAGCCAGTGGCAGGAAACGCACTCGCCGCTGCAGGTGATTCTTCAGGCCAGCCTGCTGGAGTCTGGCGGTCGCCCGGTAACCCGTCGGGTGAGCCAGGCTATCTGGCCCGCCGCCGAACTGCCGGGGATCCGCCCGCAGTTCGCCAGCAAGGCGGTCTATGACTACCGCACCGACACCACGGTGAATCAGCCGATCGTCGAAGAAAATAGCCAGGCCGCGTTTGACATTGTTTACAGCAACGCTGCCGGTGACAAAAAAGCCGTTTCCGGCCTGCAGGTGCGGCTGATCCGCGAACGCCGCGACTACTACTGGAACTGGTCGGAAAGCGACGGCTGGCAGTCTCGCTTCGATCAAAAAGATCTGGTGGAAGGCGAAGAGACGCTGGATCTCAAAGCCGATGAGACCGGTAAAGTCAGCTTCCCGGTGGAGTGGGGCGCTTACCGTCTGGAAGTGAAAGCGCCGAATGACGCGGTCAGCAGCGTGCGCTTCTGGGCAGGCTATAGCTGGCAGGATAACAGCGACGGTAGCGGCGCGGCGCGACCGGATCGCGTGACCTTAAAACTTGATAAACCGAGCTATCAGCCGGGGGATACCATCAAGCTGCACGTAGCTGCTCCGGCGGCCGGTAAGGGCTATGCGATGGTAGAGTCCAGCGATGGCCCACTGTGGTGGCAAGAAATTGACGTCCCGGCTCAGGGGCTGGATCTGTCTATTCCGGTCGATAAAAGCTGGAATCGTCACGACCTCTATCTGAGCACGCTGGTGGTTCGTCCGGGGGATAAATCACGTTCCGCGACGCCGAAACGTGCGGTTGGCGTGTTGCATCTGCCGCTGGGCGATGAACAGCGTCGACTGAACGTGGCGCTGGAAAGCCCGCAAAAAATGCGGCCAAACCAGCCGCTGAGCGTCAAAGTGAAAGTGAATCGCAAGGAAGGCGCGGCGCCGAAGCAGGTAAATGTGCTGCTGTCTGCGGTTGACAGCGGGGTGCTGAATATCACCGATTACGCCACGCCGGATCCGTGGCAGGCGTTCTTCGGCCAGAAACGTTACGGCGCGGACATCTATGATATCTACGGCCAGGTCATTGAAGGTCAGGGGCGGCTTGCCAGCCTGCGCTTCGGTGGCGACGGCGATGAATTGAACCGCGGCGGCAAACCGCCGGTGAATCACGTCATGATTATCGCCCAGCAGGCGCAGCCGGTAACCCTTGATGACAACGGTGAAGGTACCATCACTCTGCCAATCGGCGATTTTAACGGCGAGCTGCGGGTGATGGCGCAGGCGTGGACGAGCGAAGATTTCGGCAGCGCAGAACAAAAAGTGGTGGTGGCTGCGCCGGTGGTGGCCGAGCTGAACACCCCGCGCTTTATGGCCGGTGGCGATAGCGCGCGACTGACGCTGGACGTCACTAACCTTACCGATAAACCTCAAACGCTGAACGTGAAGATTGCGGCTACGGGCCTGTTGACGCTGAAAAGCGGTCAACCGTCGTCGGTGACGCTGGAGCCGGGCGTGCGCACCACGCTATTTGTGCCCGTCAGCGCCAGTGATGGCTTCGGCGATGGTGAGGTGAACGTCACCGTATCGGGGATGAATCTGCCGGGCGAAACGCTGGCCGACCTGCACAAGCAGTGGAAAATTGGCGTGCGTCCGGCCTTCCCGGCGCAAACGGTGAACAACGGCGCGGTGCTGCAACCCGGTGAAAGCTGGAGCGTGCCGGCTAACCAGAACGCGCTCTTCTCGCCGGTGACACAGCAGGGCCAGCTCCTGCTCAGCGGGAAACCCCCGCTGAACCTGGCGCGCTATATTCGAGAGCTGAAAGCCTATCCGTACGGCTGTCTGGAACAAACCGCCAGCGGCCTGTTCCCGCAGCTTTATACCAACGCCGCGCAGCTAAAAACGTTGGGCATTGCGGGTGACAGTGATGACAAACGCCGTGCGGCGGTGGACATCGGTATCTCGCGGCTGCTGCAAATGCAAAAAGAGAGCGGCGGCTTTGGGCTGTGGGATAAAGAAGGGCCGGAGGAGTACTGGCTGACCGCCTATGCTATGGACTTCCTGGTGCGCGCGGCGGAGCAAGGCTATAGCGTTCCGGCGCAGGCGATTAACAACGGCAACAACCGGCTGCTGCGCTATCTTCAGGAGCCGGGGCTGATGAGCGTTCGCTACACCGACGATAATGCCGCCAGCCGCTTCGCCATTCAGTCCTATGCCGGGCTGGTGCTGGCCCGACAGCAAAAAGCGCCGCTGGGCGCGTTACGCGAGCTATGGGAACGCCGCAAGCAGGCGCGCTCCGGTCTGCCGCTGATGCAGTTAGGTATCGCGCTGAAGGCGATGGGCGACGCGCCGCGCAGTGAACAGGCATTACAGCTGGCGCTGACCACCAAACGCTCGGACCAGACCCGTTGGTTGGCAGACTACGGTAGCGACCTGCGAGATAACGCGCTGATGCTGGCCCTGTTGGAAGAGAACAAACTGCTGCCGGACGCGCAGAATGCGCTGCTGCAAACCCTCTCCGAACAGGCATTTAGCGAACGTTGGCTGTCAACACAGGAGAATAATGCGCTGTTTCTCGCGGCGAGAAGCGTGCTGGACCTGCCGGGTAACTGGCAGGCGCAAACGACGCTGGACAGCCAGCCGTTGCAGGGCGATAAGGCGTTGACGCGTAACATCGATGCTGAACAGCTTTCGGCGCTGAAAGTGACCAACAGCGGCCAGCAGCCGCTGTGGCTGCGCCTCGATAGCACCGGCTACCCGGAACACGCTCCGGCGGCCAGCAGCAACGTGCTGCATATTGAACGCCAGTTCTATGGCACTGATGGGCAGCGTAAATCGCTCTCTTCGCTGCGCAGCGGTGAACTGGTGCTGGTGAAACTGGATATCAATGCCAGCCAAAATGTGCCGGACGCGCTGGTGGTGGATATGCTGCCTGCCGGGCTGGAACTGGAAAACCAGAATCTGGCCAACAGTAGCGCGAACCTGCAGGATAACGGCAGCGAAGTGCAGGAGTGGCTAAACCAGATGCAGCAGGCAGATATTCAACATATGGAATTCCGTGATGATCGCTTTGTGGCCGCGGTGGCAGTGAATGCCAATCAGCCGGTGACGGTGGTCTATCTGGCGCGGGCGGTGATGCCGGGGACCTATCAGGTGCCGCCAACGCAGGTGGAATCGATGTATGTGCCAGCCTGGCGTGCAGTTGGCGCGGCGGACGATATGCTGATCGTCGTACCGTAAGATGCGGATCGTCTGCTTGAAACGCTCCGTCTGGCGCTGGCTGGCCGGGGCGGTGGTACTGTTTTGCGGCGCGATTGTGCTGGCGGATAAGCAGTGGCCGCTGCCGCTGCATGAAGTGTCCCCCGCGCGGGTCGTGGTCGCCGAAGATGGCAGCCCGCTGTGGCGCTTTGCCGACGCCGAGGGGATCTGGCGCTACCCGGTCACGATTGAAGAGGTCTCGCCGCGTTACCTCGACGCCCTCATTCAGTATGAAGACCGTTGGTTCTGGGATCATCCCGGCGTCAATCCGTTTTCTATCGCCCGCGCCGCCTGGCAGGATCTCACTGCCGGGCGCGTGGTCTCTGGCGGCAGCACGCTCACCATGCAGGTGGCGCGGCTGCTGGACCCGCATCCGCGCACTTTCGGCGGTAAGTTTCGCCAGCTCTGGCGCGCTTTCCAGCTGGAGTGGCACCTCTCTAAGCGCGACATTCTTACGCTATATCTCAACCGGGCGCCGTTCGGCGGCACGTTACAGGGGATCGGCGCGGCAAGCTGGGCCTATCTCGGCAAACCGCCCGCCGATCTGAGCTACGCTGATGCCGCGCTGCTGGCAGTTTTACCGCAGGCGCCGAGTCGGCTGCGTCCGGATCGCTGGCCCGAGCGGGCGCAGGCGGCACGCAATAAAGTGCTTGATCGTCTGCTGACGCAGGGCGTCTGGCCTGCCAATGTGGTTAACGAAGCGAAAGAAGAGCCGGTCTGGTTGTTCCCGCGTCAGATGCCACAGCTGGCGCCACTGTTTGCCCGCGCGATGCTGGCCCGCAGCCGGGAAGAGAAAATTGTCACTACGCTGGATGCCGGGCTACAGCGGCAGCTGGAAGATTTAGCGCTGAACTGGAAATCGCGGCTGCCGCCACGCAGCTCGCTGGCGATGATCGTGGTGGATAATCGCGACATGAAGGTGCGCGGCTGGGTCGGTTCGGCGGATATCGCCGATGACAGCCGTTTTGGCCACGTGGATATGGTCACCGCAATTCGTTCGCCCGGCTCGGTGTTGAAGCCATTCTTATATGCCATGGCATTGGACAGCGCGTTGATTCATCCGGCGTCCCTGCTACAGGATGTGCCGCGGCGGATCGGCGATTATCGCCCTGGTAACTTCGATAGCGGTTTCCACGGCCCGGTGAGTATGAGCGACGCGCTGGTGCGATCGCTTAACCTGCCCGCAGTACAGGTGCTGGACGCCTATGGGCCGAAACAGTTTGCCGCACGTTTGCGTAATGCGGGGTTGCCGCTGATCTTACCGGCAGGGGCGGAGCCGAATTTGTCATTGATTCTCGGCGGTGCGGGCGCCCGTCTGGCCGATATTACCGCCGCCTATAGCGCCTTCGCTCGTCACGGGAAAGTGGGTAAATTGCGGATGCTGGCAAGCGATCCGCTGGTTGAACGCCCGCTGCTGTCGCCAGGCGCGGCGTGGATTACTCGACGTATTCTGGCGGGGGAAGCGCAGCCTGTGCCGGATGCTTCGCTACCGCAGGTGCCGTCGCTGGCGTGGAAAACCGGCACCAGCTATGGCTATCGCGATGCCTGGGCGATTGGCGTCAACGCGCGTTACAGCATCGGAATCTGGACCGGCAGACCCGATGGCACACCGGTCGCCGGACAATTTGGTTTTGCCAGCGCCATCCCGCTGCTCAATCAGGTGAACAATCTACTGGCTTCGCGTGGTGTGCGTCAGCAGGAAGGACGCGATCCGAGGCCGGCCTCAGTGAGCGCGGCGGAAATCTGTTGGCCGGGTGGTCAGCCGCTGCCGGCGGGAGACGGTAACTGTCGTCGTCGGTTATCGACCTGGGTGCTGGATAATAGCCTGCCGCCCACGCTGCTGTTGCCGGAACAGGAGGGGATGCAGGGTATCCGTTTCCCGCTGTGGCTGGACACCGCAGGCAAGCGGGTGGCGGCGGACTGCCCGGATGCTCGCGAGGTCACCCTTAACGTTTGGCCGCTCCCGCTGGAGCCGTGGCTCCCCGCCGCGGAGCGCCGCGCGGCGCGACTGCCGCCAGTTTCAGCAATCTGCCCGCCGAGACAGTTGCAAAATGTCGCACCGCTGATGCTCACTGGCGTGCGGGATGACGCGGTCATTCGCCGCCTGCCGGGCGCGCGTAGCGCGCAGGTGGTGCTACAGGCCCATGGCGGAGAAGGTCGGCGCTGGTGGTTCCTTAACGGCGACCCGCAGGCGGATGCGGACGACCGTCTGGTGTTAACGCTGGAGAAAACCGGAGCCTATCAGTTGGTGGTGATGGATGATGCGGGGCAAATGTCGGTGGCTAACTTTACGCTACAGTGATGGATATTGTCGGGCGGCGTAATCGGGTAGGCACGATAAGCGTAGCGCCATCGGGCACAACGGGCGCACCATGCCGATGATAGGCTCGGTAGCAGATCTGTTGCTTAAAAGTATTTTATTTTAAAAAAATGTTACCTTCATCCATAGGCAACGGCGCAGAGGCTCATTATAATCCGCGCCAGATCATACAATGCGTATGCACGACAACAGAATAAATTTTATTAGAGGTAATCATGGCTATTGAACGTACTTTTTCCATCATCAAACCAAACGCGGTGGCAAAAAACGTTATTGGCAGCATCTTCTCTCGCTTTGAAGCAGCAGGGTTTAAGATTGTTGGCACCAAAATGCTGCACCTGACCGTTGAACAGGCTCGCGGCTTCTACGCTGAGCACGACGGTCGTCCGTTCTTCGATGGCCTGGTTGAATTTATGACTTCCGGTCCGATCGTGGTTTCCGTGCTGGAAGGCGAAAACGCCGTTCAGCGTCACCGCGACCTGCTGGGCGCAACTAACCCGGCCAACGCACTGGCGGGCACGCTGCGCGCTGACTACGCGGACAGCTTCACTGAGAACGGTACCCACGGTTCCGACTCCGTTGAATCCGCCGCGCGTGAAATCGCCTTCTTCTTCGGCGAAGGCGAAGTGTGCCCACGTACCCGTTAAGGGGGCGTTTACACTTTATTTCGTGAATGCCGCGTGCAGACGTGGCATCCATGCGCCAGAATTTGTACAATGCAGCGCCCCCGGACGAGCAGACCGCTGTCCAGGGGCGCTTCTTTTTATCAACCCTCCAGGGGCCATAACGTGTAACAACGAGGCCGGAATAGAAAATGTCTGAACAAATTGTCACGCCTGAGAGCGCCATCCCGGCGGTTCCCAACAAAGATGGAAAAATTAACCTGCTGGATCTCAACCGTCAGCAGATGCGCGAGTTTTTTAAAGACTTAGGCGAAAAACCCTTCCGCGCCGACCAAGTGATGAAGTGGATGTACCACTACTGCTGCGACGACTTTGATGAAATGACCGACATCAACAAAGTCCTGCGCGGTAAGCTTAAAGAAGTCGCTGAAATTCGCGCGCCGGAAGTGGTTGAAGAGCAGCGTTCTTCGGACGGCACCATCAAATGGGCGATTGCCGTCGGCGATCAGCGCGTTGAAACCGTTTATATCCCGGAAGACGATCGTGCGACCCTGTGCGTCTCCTCACAGGTCGGCTGCGCGTTAGAGTGTAAATTCTGCTCTACGGCTCAGCAGGGTTTCAACCGTAACCTGCGGGTATCGGAAATTATCGGCCAGGTGTGGCGCGCGGCGAAAATCGTCGGCGCAGTCAAAACCACCGGCGTACGTCCGATCACCAACGTGGTGATGATGGGGATGGGCGAACCGCTGCTGAACCTGACCAACGTGGTCCCGGCCATGGAAATCATGCTCGATGATTTCGGTTTTGGTCTGTCTAAACGTCGCGTGACGCTGTCTACTTCTGGCGTAGTGCCTGCGCTGGATAAACTGGGCGACATGATTGACGTTGCGCTGGCTATCTCTCTGCATGCGCCGAACGACACCATTCGTGATGAAATTGTACCGATCAACAAAAAGTACAATATTGCCACCTTCCTGGAGTCCGTTCGCGGCTACATTTCGAAGTCCAACGCCAACCAGGGCCGCGTGACCATCGAATACGTCATGCTGGACCATATCAACGACGGTACCGAGCACGCGCATGAGCTGGCTGAACTGCTGAAAGACACGCCGTGCAAAATCAACCTGATTCCGTGGAACCCGTTCCCGGGCGCGCCGTATGGTCGTAGCTCCAACAGCCGCATCGATCGCTTCTGTAAGGTACTGATGGGTTATGGCTTTACCACCATCGTACGTAAGACCCGCGGTGACGATATCGATGCCGCCTGCGGCCAGTTGGCCGGTGATGTTATTGACCGTACCAAACGTACCATGCGCAAGCGTATGCAGGGTGAATCCATCGCCGTGAAAACGGTGTAATCCCGCGCCGCGTGCGTCAGAAATGGCGCACGCAAAGTTAAGTGCTTAAGGATTAGGCGAAACGTACTGATCTGGTTAATAATTACGGTGCGTTTCATCAAGTATTGAGGCAGTATGTAGCGTTACATCGACAGCGTGAATAGGGCTTTTGACGCTGTTTTGGAGTAGGGTATACCGGGCAGCTTGTCTGTCTGTTCGATAACACGACCGGATGTTTCGCGGTGCGAGAACGGCTTCGCATCAGAACCTTAAATTTCACGAATCAGCAGTTGTAGCGAATGAATACTGAAACCAACCACGACCAACAAGAAGCACAAACTACGGGTGTCCGTTTGCGTAATGCCCGTGAACAACTCGGACTCAGCCAGCAAGCCGTCGCAGAACGCTTGTGCCTGAAGGTTTCCACCGTTCGTGATATTGAAGAAGATAAGGCGCCTGCTGAACTCGCTTCAACATTCTTGCGTGGTTATATCCGCTCTTACGCTCGCCTCGTGCATATTCCTGAGGAAGAGCTGCTGCCGATGATGGAAAAGCAGGCGCCGGTTCGCGCAGCGAAAGTCGCGCCGATGCAGAGCTTCTCTCTGGGCAAACGTCGTAAAAAACGCGATGGCTGGCTGATGAGCTTTACCTGGCTGGTGCTGTTCGTGGTGGTGGGATTAACCGTCGCCTGGTGGTGGCAGAACCACAAAGCGCAGCAGGAAGAAATCTCGACCATGGCTGACCAATCCTCCGTTGAGCTGAAGGCCAACGGCAGCGATTCACAAAATATTCCGCTGAATACGGGCGCAGATGCGACCTCGTCTCCGGCAACCACCGATACCGCGGGCGCGCCGAATTCCAGCGCCGCTGCACCGGCGGATACTTCCGCGCAGGCGCCGGCAGACACCGCTGCGCCAGCCGCAACCGCCCAGAATAATGCCGTGGTGGCGCCGTCTCAGGCTAACGTTGATACCACCACCGCGCAGACCACCCCTGCACCGCAGACCGCGACCCCTGGCGCGCTGCCGACCGACCCGGCACAAACCGCCGCGCCGGTGGCTGACGCTAACGCGCTGGTCATGAACTTCTCCGCCGACTGCTGGCTGGAAGTGACCGACGCCACCGGTAAAAAACTGTTCAGCGGCCTGCAACGTAAAGGTGGCAATCTGAATCTGACCGGTCAGACGCCTTATAAACTGAAAATTGGCGCACCGGCTGCAGTGCAGATCGAATTCCAGGGTAAACCGGTCGATCTGAGTCGTTTTATCAGAACTAACCAGGTTGCGCGCCTGACCGTGAGTGCTGAACAATCACCGGCACAATAACAGACGCGTAATGCGGGAGATTTTTCATGCACAACCAGGCTCCTATTCAACGTAGAAAATCCACACGCATTTACGTTGGGAACGTGCCGATCGGCGATGGGGCACCTATCGCCGTCCAGTCAATGACCAATACGCGTACGACGGATGTCGAAGCGACGGTTAATCAAATCAGAGCGTTAGAACGCGTGGGTGCGGACATTGTCCGCGTCTCCGTGCCGACGATGGACGCCGCAGAAGCGTTCAAGCTTATCAAACAGCAGGTGAACGTTCCGCTGGTCGCCGATATCCATTTTGACTACCGTATTGCGCTGAAAGTCGCGGAGTACGGCGTCGACTGCCTGCGTATTAACCCGGGCAACATCGGCAACGAAGAGCGTATCCGCATGGTTGTTGACTGTGCGCGCGATAAAAACATCCCGATCCGTATCGGCGTTAACGCCGGATCGCTGGAAAAAGATCTTCAGGAAAAATACGGCGAGCCAACCCCGCAGGCGCTGCTGGAATCGGCGATGCGCCATGTCGATCATCTCGATCGTCTGAACTTCGATCAGTTCAAAGTCAGCGTGAAGGCTTCCGATGTGTTCCTGGCAGTGGAGTCTTATCGTCTTTTGGCTAAACAGATCGATCAGCCGCTGCATCTTGGGATCACCGAAGCGGGCGGCGCGCGCAGCGGTGCGGTCAAGTCCGCAATCGGCCTCGGGCTGCTGCTGTCCGAAGGCATCGGCGACACGCTTCGCGTTTCGCTGGCAGCCGATCCGGTTGAAGAGATCAAAGTCGGTTTCGATATCCTGAAGTCGCTGCGCATCCGCGCGCGTGGGATCAACTTCATCGCTTGCCCAACCTGTTCCCGTCAGGAATTTGACGTGATCGGTACGGTGAACGCGCTGGAGCAGCGCCTGGAAGATATCATCACCCCGATGGACGTCTCCATCATCGGCTGCGTGGTGAATGGCCCTGGCGAAGCGCTGGTGTCGACGCTGGGTGTCACCGGCGGCAATAAGAAAAGCGGCCTGTATGAAGACGGCGTGCGTAAAGACCGCCTGGACAACGATGATATGATTAGCCAGCTTGAAGCCAGAATTCGCGCGAAAGCGTCGGTGCTGGATGAAGCTCGCCGTATCGACGTTCAGCAGGTTGAAAAATAACGAGATGGGAAGCCGCTTGCTTCCCGTGTATGATTGAACCCCGCGGGCGTGTTCTGCGCCGAGGGTTCATTTTTATATATAAAGAGAATTAACGTGGCAAAAAACATTCAAGCCATTCGCGGCATGAACGATTATCTGCCTGGCGAAACCGCCATCTGGCAGCGCATTGAAGGCACACTTAAGCAGGTGCTCGGCAGCTACGGTTACAGCGAAATCCGTTTGCCGATTGTAGAGCAGACCCCGTTATTCAAGCGCGCAATCGGTGAAGTGACCGACGTGGTTGAAAAAGAGATGTACACCTTTGAAGACCGCAATGGCGATAGCCTGACGCTGCGTCCAGAAGGGACTGCGGGCTGCGTACGCGCCGGCATCGAACATGGTCTTCTGTACAATCAGGAGCAGCGTCTGTGGTACATCGGGCCGATGTTCCGCCACGAGCGTCCGCAGAAAGGCCGTTACCGCCAGTTCCATCAGCTGGGGGCGGAAGTGTTTGGTCTGCAGGGGCCGGATATTGATGCGGAGCTGATCATGCTGACCGCGCGCTGGTGGCGTGCGCTGGGTATTGCTGAACACGTTAATCTGGAACTGAACTCTATCGGTTCATTGGACGCGCGCGCCAATTACCGCGATGCATTGGTCGCCTTCCTCGAACAACACGTTGAAGTGCTGGATGAAGACTGCAAGCGCCGTATGTACAGCAACCCGCTGCGCGTGCTGGATTCTAAAAATCCGGACGTGCAGGCGCTGTTAAACGATGCGCCGAAGCTTGGCGACTACCTGGATGAAGAGTCCCGCGAGCACTTTGCTGGCCTGTGCGCGCAGCTGGATGCCGCCGGTATTGCCTATACCGTGAACCAGCGTCTGGTACGTGGTCTGGATTACTATAACCGCACCGTATTTGAGTGGGTCACCAACAGCCTGGGCTCACAGGGTACCGTCTGTGCAGGTGGCCGTTACGACGGTCTGGTTGAGCAACTGGGCGGTCGTGCGACCCCAGCCGTAGGCTTCGCTATGGGCCTGGAACGACTTGTTTTATTAGTTCAGGCAGTTAATCCGGAATTTAAAGCCGATCCTGTTGTCGATATATACCTGGTCGCCTCAGGTACCGGAACTCAGTCAGCCGCAATGCGCCTGGCCGAGCAGGTGCGTGATGCGTTACCGGACGTGAAGCTGATGACGAACCATGGCGGCGGCAACTTTAAGAAGCAGTTTGCCCGCGCGGATAAATGGGGTGCTCGTATTGCCCTGGTTCTGGGTGAGTCTGAGGTTGAGCAAGCCACTGTTGTCGTGAAGGATTTGCGCTCTGGCGAGCAGACAACCGTAACGCAGGAAGGCGTTGCCGCGCATTTGCGCACTATTCTGGGTTAATCTCCAGGACATCATTATCAGGAGAAGGGCTGCGTGGAAATTCATAACGAAAACGATCAGGTTGAAGCGATTAAAAACTTCTTTGCCGAAAATGGCAAAGCGCTGGCCGTTGGGGTAATTTTGGGGATCGGTGCGCTAGTCGGCTGGCGCTACTGGAACTCTCATCAGGTAGACTCGGCCCGGGAATCTTCCATGGCCTACGAAAATGCCGTTTCTTCACTTAGCTCAGGGAAACCGGAAGCGCTGGCCTCGGCAGAGAAATTCGCCGCCGAAACCAAAAACACCTACGGGTCGTTTGCTTCTCTGGAACTGGCGCAGGTCTTCGTCGATAAAAACGATTTGGCACAGGCGGAAAAGCAGCTGCAGCAAGGGCTGGCTGCCGCTTCTGATGACAACCTGAAGTCGGTTATCAACCTGCGTCTGGCGCGCGTTCAGCTGCAAATGAAGCAGGCTGATGCGGCGCTGAAAACGCTGGAAGGCGTGAAGGGCGAAGGCTGGACGGCGATTGTTGCTGATTTACGCGGGGAAATCCTGCTCAGTAAAGGTGACAAGCAGGGCGCGCGTGCAGCGTGGGAAGCTGGCGCTAAGAGCGATGCATCTCCGGCGCTCAGTGAAATGATGCGCATGAAAATTAATAATTTGTCCGTCTGAGAGGGACCCGATGCAATTGCGTAAACTACTTTTGCCAGGACTGCTTTCTGTCACTCTGTTGAGTGGTTGTTCATTGTTCAGCGGCGAAGAAGACGTTGTGAAAATGTCTCCGCTGCCGACCGTAGAGAACCAGTTTACTCCGTCTACCGCCTGGGACGTTTCCGTCGGTAGCGGGATTGGCGATTTCTACTCCAACCTGCATCCGGCTTATGCGGATAGCGTGGTGTATGCCGCCGACCGTAAAGGCACCGTGAAAGCGGTCAATGCGGATGACGGTAAAGAAGTCTGGTCCGTGAATCTGGCGGAAAAAGACGGCTGGTTCTCTCGTAAACCGGCGCTGCTTTCCGGCGGTCTGACCGTTTCCGGCGGCCACGTGTACGTCGGCAGCGAAAAAGCGCAGGTTTATGCGCTGGACGCGGGCGACGGTTCTATCGTCTGGCAGACCACCGCGGCGGGTGAAGTTCTCTCTCGCCCAACGGCGAGCGATGGCCTGGTGCTGGTTCACACCAGTAACGGCCAGCTGCAGGCGCTGGATGAAAACAGTGGCGTCGTGAAGTGGACGGTGAACCTGGATATGCCAGCGCTCTCTCTGCGCGGCGAATCTGCACCGGCTGTGGCCTATGGCGCGGCGATTGTTGGCGGCGATAACGGTCGCGTGAGCGCGGTCCTGATGCAGCAAGGCCAGCTGATTTGGCAGCAGCGTATCTCCCAGGCGACCGGCACGACCGAAATCGACCGTTTGAGCGACGTGGATACCACGCCGGTTATCGTGAATGGCGTGGTTTACGCCTTAGCCTACAATGGTAACCTGACGGCGCTGGATCTGCGCAGCGGCCAGATTCTGTGGAAACGCGAGCTGGGTTCGGTGAATGATTTCATCGTTGACGGCAACCGCATCTACATCGTCGATCAGAATGACCGTATTCTGGCACTGACCACCGACGGCGGCGTGACCCTGTGGACGCAGAGCGATCTGCTGCACCGTCTGCTGACCGCACCGGCGCTGTATAACGGCAGCCTGGTTGTCGGCGATAGCGAAGGCTACATGCATTGGGTTAACCCGGAAGACGGGCGCTTTGAAGCGCAGCAGAAAGTTGACAGCTCCGGCTTCCTGACGGAACCGGTGGTCGCCGACGGTAAACTGCTGATTCAGGCAAAAGACGGCACGGTTTACGCGATTACGCGTTAATTTCGGCTGTCGTAACTCTATTGGCGGCTCCTGTTTAATCAGGGGCCGTTTGCTATTTTTAGATTTTGAGTAAATGAGGCTTTAACATGGTACCTGTGGTCGCGCTTGTCGGGCGCCCTAATGTTGGAAAATCCACGCTATTTAACCGCCTGACGCGCACTCGTGATGCGCTGGTTGCGGATTTCCCGGGTCTGACTCGTGACCGTAAGTACGGTCGTGCTGAAGTTGAAGGGCGTGAATTTATCTGTATCGATACCGGCGGTATCGACGGCACGGAAGAAGGCGTGGAAACGCGCATGGCGGAACAGTCGCTGCTGGCGATTGAAGAAGCCGACGTTGTACTGTTCATGGTTGATGCGCGCGCCGGGCTGATGCCGGCGGACCAGGCCATTGCTAACCATCTGCGCGCGCGTGAAAAGCCGACTTTCCTGGTGGCGAATAAAACCGATGGTATCGATCCGGATCAGGCCGTCGCCGATTTCTGGTCGCTGGGCCTCGGTGACATTCACCCGATCGCTGCCTCTCATGGCCGTGGCGTAACCACGTTGCTGGAGCAGGTGTTGCTGCCATTCGTGGATGACGTTAATCCGCCAGAAGAGGTGGACGAAGACGCAGAGTACTGGGCGCAGTTTGAGGCGGAAAATGGCGAAGGCGAAGAAGAGCCGGAAGACGACTTCAATCCGCAGGATCTGCCGATCAAAATCGCTATCGTTGGCCGTCCGAACGTAGGTAAGTCAACGCTAACTAACCGTATCCTCGGCGAAGACCGCGTGGTGGTCTATGACATGCCGGGCACCACCCGTGACAGCATCTATATCCCGATGGAACGCGATGAGCGTGAATACGTGCTCATCGACACCGCCGGGGTACGTAAGCGCGGTAAAGTGACGGATACGGTAGAAAAATTCTCGGTTATCAAAACATTGCAGGCCATTGAAGACGCTAACGTCTGTCTGCTGGTGATTGATGCGCGTGAAGGCATTTCCGATCAGGATCTGTCTCTGCTCGGCTTTATCCTCAATAGTGGGCGCTCACTGGTCATCGTCGTCAACAAGTGGGACGGCCTGAGCATGGAAGTGAAAGAGCAGGTGAAAGAGACCCTCGACTACCGTCTGGGCTTTATCGACTTTGCGCGCGTGCACTTCATCTCTGCGCTGCACGGCAGCGGTGTTGGTAACCTGTTTGAATCTATTCGTGAAGCTTATGACAGCTCCACCCGCCGCGTGGGGACAGCGATGCTGACCCGCATCATGACCATGGCTGCTGAAGATCACCAGCCGCCGCTGGTGCGCGGTCGTCGCGTGAAGCTGAAATACGCCCACGCCGGTGGTTATAACCCGCCGATTGTGGTGATTCACGGCAACCAGGTAAAAGACCTGCCGGATTCTTACAAGCGCTATCTGATGAACTACTTCCGCAAATCGCTGGACGTGATGGGCACCCCTATCCGCATTCAGTTCAAGGAAGGCGAGAACCCGTATGCGAATAAACGCAATACCTTGACGCCGACTCAGATGCGTAAACGTAAGCGTTTGATTAAACACATTAAGAAAAGCAAGTAAGCGTTCACGCTAAGCGCGAATTTGCCAAATATATCAAGCCCGCATAATGCGGGCTTTTTACTGCTCGTCGTTCAGATAACCGGATTCGCTCGTACAGATCCAAACTGAAGACATTGACACATTTGCATTATTGCTGAATTGTAAATGGAAATGGTGGCCGACTTTAACATCCATCGGCCTCTGCAACCCAGCATGAGTAAAGGTGAAAACGTGCAGCGAGCGCGGTGTTATCTGTTAGGAGAGAGCGCGGTGGTTCTGGAGCTGGAACCGCCGCTGACGCTGGAAAGCCAGCAACGGATTTGGGGGCTGGCGCAACGTCTGGCGGGAGTGCCCGAAGTGGTTGAAGTGATTCCGGGGATGAACAACATCACCGTGATGCTTCGTAACCCGGCGTCGTTGGCGCTGGATGCCATCGAGCGTTTACAGCGCTGGTGGGAAGAGAGCGAAGCGGTGACTCTGGACTCACGGCAGATAGAGATCCCGGTGATTTATGGCGGTGAGCACGGCCCTGATTTAGCGGATGTGGCGCGGCATACTGGCCTGAGTGAACAGCAGGTTGTTGAACGCCACGCGTCGGCGGACTACATCACCTACTTTATCGGCTTCCAGCCTGGTTTCCCCTATCTTGGCGGCCTGCCAACTGAACTGGCGACGCCGCGACGGGCGGAACCGCGCCTTGCCGTACCCGCGGGATCGGTGGGAATTGGCGGCAGTCAGACGGGAATCTATCCGCTGCCGACCCCCGGTGGCTGGCAAATCATTGGCCGTACCGATTTACGCCTGTTCGACCCGCAGCGAGAGCCTGCGACGCTACTACAGCCAGGCGATCGGGTTCGTTTTGTGCCGTCTAAGGAGGGCGTGTGTTAGAGATTATTCGCGCAGGGATGAGCACCACCTTGCAGGACGGCGGGCGACACGGTCTACGGCAGTCGGGGATTAGCCGCTGCGGGGCGATGGATTCTGCGGCATTGCGCATCGCTAATCTGCTGGTCGGTAACGCCGCCGACAGCGCCGTACTGGAAATTACGCTGGGGCAGTGTGATTTGGTTTTTCATCGCGACGGCTGGTTTGCTCTCGCGGGCGCGGACTGCGCGGCCACGCTCGACGGTCAGCCGGTGTGGTCCGGCTGGCGTTGGCCGGTGCGCGCGGGCCAGCGCCTCAAACTGGCGCTGCCAAAACGTGGGATGCGCAGCTATCTGGCGGTGGCTGGCGGTTTCGATGTGCCTTGCATGATGGGTTCTTACAGCACCGATTTAAAGGCCGGATTCGGCGGCTTTGAGGGGCGAAGCCTGCAAGAGGGCGATCGCCTGCCGCTGCGCCCGGCAACGCGTGACTTCCGTCAGCGTCGCGGCGTGCGTCAGTTGCTGTGGGGCAACCGCGTACGCGCTTTACCGGGGCCGGAGTACCATGAGTTTTCCGCCGCCGCGCATGAGTCCTTCTGGCGCGCGCCATGGAAGCTCAGCCCGCAGAGCAATCGCATGGGCTACCGTATGCAGGGCCAGGTGCTGGAGCGTACGGAATCTCGCGAGATGTTCTCCCACGGTCTGCTGCCCGGCGTGGTACAGGTGCCGCACAACGGCCAACCGATTGTACTGATGAACGACGCGCAGACCACCGGCGGTTACCCGCGCATTGCCTGCGTGATTGAGGCGGACATGTACAACCTGGCGCAAATCCGGCTCGGTGAAACGGTACACTTTGACCTCTGCACGCTGGAAGAGGCGCTAGCCGCGCGCGCTCAGCAGCAGCGTTACTTTGAACAACTGGAATGGCGATTGAACGATGAAGATTGATTTAAACGCCGATCTCGGCGAAGGCTGTGAGAACGACAGCGCGCTGATGCCGCTGATTACGTCGGCCAACATAGCCTGTGGATTCCATGCCGGGGACGCGCAGACCATGCGCCAGAGCGTGTTGCTGGCGCTGAAACACGGTGTGGCTATCGGCGCACACCCGAGTTTCCCCGACCGGGAAAACTTTGGCCGTACTGCGATGCAGCTACCGCCTGACGTGGTCTATGCGCAGACGCTGTATCAGATTGGCGCGCTGGCGGCGATCGCCCGCGCCGAAGGCGGTGCGCTAACGCACGTTAAACCTCACGGCATGCTGTACAACCAGGCGGCGAAAGAGCCGCTGCTGGCGGATGCTATCGCCAGAGCGGTGCACAATGTTGAACCGTCTCTTATCCTGGTGGGGTTAGCCGGTAGCGAGCTCATTCGCGCAGGTATACTTCATGGGCTGACCACTCGGGAAGAGGTGTTTGCCGATCGCGGCTATCTGGCGGACGGCTCGTTGGTACCGCGTAGCGAGGCTGGCGCGCTGATTCACGATGAGGATGAGGCGGTAGCCCGTACGCTGGAAATGGTGCTGAATGGCCGGGTAATGAGCCGTGATGGCGTCTGGGCAAAGGTGAATGCCCAGACGGTGTGTCTGCACGGTGACGGCGCGCAGGCGTTGGCATTCGCTCGTCGGCTGCGCGATGCGTTCGACGCCCGGCAGATTGCCGTACGCGCCGACTGAGTTTCCTGCGCTCGTCGTCCGTCTCCGGCGAGCGCCTTGCTACAGCGACGCCGCAGCCCGTGCGGCGGTGTCATACAGCGACGAGATGGTCCGCAGCAACTGGGCGGTCTCGCCAATCGAATGTCCCGGAATACCGCTCTCCACCTGAATCGAAATCAAACACGCTTCCCGCACGTCGCGGTATTTCATGCACAGCGCTTTCCCTTCTTCCGTAGTGTAGAAATAGAGCTCCTTACCCACTTTCTCACTGGTGACGTAGCCCGCTTTGACCAGTTTTTTCAGCGCATAGGTCACCACGTGGGTGTCTTCCACGTTCAGCACAAAGCAGATATCCGCCAGCTTCTTCTTGCGATTGCGATGGTTCACGTGATGCAAAAGCGACACATCAAACGCCCCCATATCCGGCTCGCCCGCCGCGGTCATACAGCGCACCATCCATTTGTTGAAGGCGTTACTGGTCATGATCAGGGCGTACTCCAGCTCCGATAATTCCGCGCAGCGCTCGGAGATCAGATGGCGTGAGGAGACGATCCGGCTTTCGTTGATATCGTCGTTTGTGGCAGGTGTAGCTGTTTTTTTCGAGGTCATAACTGTCCTTACGCAATTGTGACTATTCGCAAAGAATGTAAATGAAACGAGATAATATAAGAACGTTTTATTGATAAATTGTTTACATGTTATCCGCGTTCAGATATAGATTTTTAGCACAGACCGATGACGCATACGTAGATTTACGCGGTCTGATGACACAACACAACATCGTTCGCCGCAATGCCGCACGCTTCACCTTGAGGTGACGCGATAAAAAAGAGCCTTCGGCGTGCAACGCACACTTTGGATAGGGTAAACGTTTATGGACGGTACGACACTGATGCCGCTTATCGGGATTCCGGTGGTGGTGATTGGCTTTGCGCTGCGCTTTAACCCGCTGCTGGTGGTCGTTGTCGCCGGTCTGGCGACAGGACTGCTGGTTGGCATGGATTTCGGCATGCTGCTGGAAACCTTTGGCGAAAAGTTTGTGAATAGCCGCTCACTGGCGACTTTCATTCTGATTCTGCCGGTGATTGGCCTGCTGGAATACTACGGTCTGAAGGAGCGCGCGCAGGCGTGGGTGGCTAAAATCGCCAGCGCCACCTCGGCGCGTATTCTGATGCTCTACTTTGTGGCGCGTGAGGGGACGGCCGCGCTGGGCCTGATGTCACTGGGCGGTCATGCACAGACGGTACGCCCGCTGCTGGCGCCGATGGCGGAAGGGGCGGCGTTGAATGAATACGGCGAACTGCCGCAGCACATCCGCGATAAAATCAAAGCGCACGCCGCCGCCTGCGACAATATTGCCGTCTTTTTCGGCGAAGATATTTTTATCGCCTTCGGCGCGGTGCTGTTGATTGACGCCTTCCTCAAAGAGAACGGGATTAGCGGGATTGAACCGCTGCATATTGGCCTGTGGGCTATTCCGACGGCCATTTCCGCGCTGATTATCCACATGATTCGCCTGCTGCGTCTGGACGCCAGCATTCGCCGTGACGTGATGGCGTGGCGCAACGCCCAAGGCTCGAAGGCGGTGACGCCATGAGTACACTTATCACCATCAATCGCGTTTATTACCTGATCGGTTTTGTCGTGATGCTGCTGGTTATCATGACGCTGCGCGATCGCGGCAACCCGAAACGTTTTACCACCGCGCTGTTCTGGTTCCTGTTCGGCGGGATTTTCCTGTTTGGCGATCTGATGGTCCAGGAACTGGGGAAATCGCTGGCTTATCGCATTATCGGCGGGGCGGTGATTGTCATAGCGCTGCTGGCGGGCTGTGGGCTGGTTGGCAAAGGCGAATACAAAATGTCGAGCGACAGCGAACGTGTTGCCTCGTCTAACCGACTGAAAAATTGGTTATTCCTGCCTGCATTAATGATTCCAGTAGTGACGGTCATCGGCACGCTGTTCCTGAAAGGCGTATCGATTGGCGGCGTGTATCTGCTTGACCAGAAGCAACTGACGCTGGCGGCGCTGTGCGTGGCCTGTGTGGCGGCCATTCTGACCGGCTGGTGGTTGACGCGTGGCACGCCGCTGCATGCCATTCGTCAGTCTCGCCGTCTGGTGGACACCATTGGCTGGGCGGTGATTCTGCCGCAGATGCTCGCCATGCTGGGCGGCGTATTTGTGGTCGCGGATACCGGCGAATCGGTGCAGAAGGTGGTGAGCCTGTTTGTGAACCCGGATAACCGCTTCATGCTGGTGGTGATTTACTGCGTCGGTATGGCGCTGTTTACCATGATCATGGGCAACGCCTTTGCCGCCTTCCCGGTACTCAGCGCCGGTATTGCGCTGCCGTTCCTGATCCATCTTCACCACGGCAACCCGGCGCCGCTGCTGGCGATTGGGATGTATGCCGGCTACTGCGGCACGCTGATGACGCCGATGGCCGCCAACTTCAATATTGTGCCCGCTGCGCTGCTTGAGCTGAAAGATAAGTATCAGGTGATTAAGGTTCAGATCCCCACGGCGCTGCCGCTGCTGGTGGTGAACGTCTTTTTAATGTACTTCCTCGTGTTTCGCTAAGCGCGGTGACTTTTTCAGGAGCTGTTATGGAATTAACGCAACATCAGGCTGACGCTTTCGCCCGTATGCCCTTGACCTATTTGCGCCAGGAATATCCAAACCACATCATGCATCTGCTGAATGATGATGGCGATGTGCTGCCGCCCCGTACGCTGCACCCGATTTTTTATGGCTGCTTCGACTGGCACTCGGCGGTACACGGCTACTGGCTACTGCTGCGCTGCGTGCGCCTTTACCCGGATCTGCCGTGCCGCGATGAAATCATCGCGCTGTTTGACGAGCATTTCACCGAGGAAAATGTGGCGCAGGAGCTGGCCTATTTCACCGCGCCGTTCCGCGCGTCGTTTGAGCGTCCTTACGGCTACGGCTGGCTGCTGGCGTTGGCGCAGGAGCTGAAACACGCCTCTCTGCCGCAGGCCGCGCGTTGGTTTGCGACGCTCGAACCGCTGACACAGGATATCCGTACCCGCCTTATCGATTATCTCAGCAAGCTGACCTACCCGATTCGCGTGGGCACGCACTACAACACCGCTTTC
This sequence comes from Kluyvera sp. Awk 3, assembly GCF_028069715.1. Lineage (NCBI taxonomy): Bacteria > Pseudomonadati > Pseudomonadota > Gammaproteobacteria > Enterobacterales > Enterobacteriaceae > Kluyvera > Kluyvera sp. Awk 3. The sequence continues at coordinate 62,344 of NZ_JANEWH010000001.1, forward strand.
GCACTGGCGCTGGGGCTGGACTACGCCCGCGCGCTGTCCGATAAGACGCTTGAGGGGGCGATTCTCGACGCCGCTAACCGCTTCTATGTGGCCGACACGCAGTACCCGGCGCATTATGAACCGGGCGGTGACGAGTATATTTCCGGCGCGTTGACCGAAGCGCTGCTGATGAGCAAAGTCGCGAGGAACTTCCCGGCGTGGTTTGATGCCTTCCTGCCGGACGTGGCGTCGGTGTCGGCACTGATGAACCCGGCGGAAGTGAGCGACCGTACCGACCCGAAAATTGCCCATCTTGACGGCCTGAACCTCAGCCGCGCCTGGTGTATGAAACATATCGCCCGCGCTTTGCCGCAAGACCATGCGGCGCAGCAAGCGCTGGGCGACGCCGTGGCGCGCCATCTGGCGGCCAGCGTTGAGCACGTGGTGGGCAGCCACTACAGCGGCGGCCACTGGCTGGCGAGCTTCGCGCTGCTGGCACTGGAGTAAGCTTCTCAAGGTACTCCGGTGTCGCCGGGGTGCCTTTTTCCCGGCAAGGGAAATGGCAAAATGTTATTGGTCTAATGGCGATTTCTGCTTCTCTCGACCATCCTTTCTTTATTCGCGTATTTACGCGACTCACTATCCACAGCTAAAAATAAATCTCTTCGCCCAGGATATGATAATGCGTAGCGCGCTTCTTCCTGTCATTGCCGCCGTGTGCCTGTTTCTGGCCGGTGTTTTTATTTTGAATACCCAGCTTTGGTATTCCTCTCGCGCGGAAAGTCTTGGCGGCGCCCGATATGCCGCCAATAATATTAACCTTATTCTCGATGAAGCTTTCCGGGCGACCCGCGTGGCCACCGATATTGCGAATAAAGGATGTAATCCGGAGGGGCAATATCAGCTCGGTACTGAAGCGGCATTGCAGCCACATTTGCGCACGATTGTTATTGTTAAGAATGGCGCGATCTGGTGTTCATCGCTACCGGGTAACCGTATTTTACTGTCACAAATTCCGCCGATGGAGGCGCGTAATTTGCTGCTGGCACCTGCACGCGAGACGTCGAATGGGCAGCCAATTCTTATCTATAGCACTCAGTTAACCGCCAGTCGCATCCTGGTCACCATTAGCGACCAGCATATTCGCGGCGCGCTGAATGTCCCTCTGAAGGGCGTGCATTTTGCCTTACGGGTAGGGGAGTCGACGATTGGCATGTCCGGCGACGTGGTGAGCGGAAACGCTCGCTATAGCGGGCAAATCAGCTCGACAAAATATCCCTTCAGTATTGTCTACAATCAGCCGCCGTTATTTAGCCTACAGCGCATGATCACCCGCGGATTAGGCATCCTGCTTTTTCTTGGTGTTATCTCAATTGTCACGGCCTATGTGCTGGGTAAATACCTGAACAAAGAGATGACGCCGGAAGAGATGCTGCGCCGGGCGATAGCCAACGGTGAAATCGTTCCTTTTTACCAGATGGTGGTGAACGGTAGGGAGGGGACGCTGCGCGGCGTTGAAGTGCTTGCCCGCTGGAAACACCCGCGCGCGGGCTATATTTCCCCGGCGTCGTTTATTCCGGTGGCGGAAAAATCGGGGCTGATTGTGCCGCTGACGCGTAGCCTGATGGCGCAGGTCGTGGACAATATGAACGCCATCGAAAGCAAACTGCCGGAGGGTTTTCATGTCGGTATTAACTTTAGCGCGTCGCATATCGCCAAGCCGGACTTTGTCGACGAGTGCCTGCGCTTTAAAGACAGTTTCCACCGCAAGGATCTCAACCTGGTGCTTGAAGTGACGGAACGCGAGCCGCTGCACGTGGATGAAGATTTGGTACAAACGTTGAATACCCTGCACGAAAACGGTTTTGTGATTGCGCTGGATGATTTCGGTACCGGCTATTCGGGATTGTCTTATCTTCATGATCTACATATTGATTATATAAAGATCGACCAAAGTTTTGTCGCACGGGTCAATGCCGATCCGGATTCGACGCGCATTCTGGACTGCGTGCTGGATCTAGCCCGCAAGCTTTCGCTGAGTATTGTGGCTGAAGGCGTCGAAACCAAAGAACAACTCGACTATCTCAACAAAAATGACATTACGTTCCAGCAGGGATACTACTTTTATAAACCGGTGAAATTCACTGAGTTGATTAAAATTCTGCTGTCTAAACCGAAAGTGAAGGTGATTGTTGAGTAATTTGCCGCCCGTATGAAAACGCACGTTGACCTGATAGCGCGTAACGTAGGATAGTCACCGTTTTGCCAGTCTTTATTCCAGGAGCTGTCTATGACGCACGAAATCCCGCTGAAATTTTATGACATCGTCGATGAATACTCGACCGAAGCCGCGCAGGCGGTGAATGACGCCGAGCGTGATGCGCTGGCACACTATTTCCAGCTGCTGATTACCCGTTTAATGAACAACGAAGAAATCAGCGAAGACGCGCAAAAAGAGATGGCCGCTGAGGCGGGCATTAAAGAACAGCGCATTGATGATATTGCGGAATTCCTCAATCAATGGGGCAATGAATAGCACGATTTCTCGTCGGCAAGGCCGCTGAAAGGTACGAGGTAAATTATGGGTCATCATTCTCCATCCGATTTTAATATCAGCACGCAAATTACCCAGCTAGGCCGGGATACTTCCCGGCAGGCAGGGTTTGTGAATGCGCCGATTTATCGCGGCTCTACGGTAGTCTTTCCGACGGTTGACGATCTTGAACATAATCGCGCCGAATTTAACTACGGCACAATGGGTACGCCGACCATCGCCAGTCTCGAGAACGCCTGGAGCGTGCTGGCCGGTGCCGCCGGGACCGTACTGTCACCGTCCGGGCTGGGGGCGATTTCGCTGGCCCTGCTGACAACGCTGAAAGCGGGCGATCATCTGCTGATGCCTGATAGCGTTTACCGACCGACTCGCAATTTCTGCGCCGGTATGCTGGCCAAAATGGGTATTGAGACCACCTATTACGACCCGCTGATTGGCGCGGAGATAGCCTCGCTTTTTCGCGCGAACACCACCACGCTGTTCCTTGAGTCCCCCGGCTCGCAGAGCTTTGAGATTCAGGATGTTCCGGCGATGACCCAGGCGGCGAAAAAACAGGGGATCGCCACCATTATCGACAATACCTGGGCGACGCCGATTTTCTTCCGTGCCCACGAGCACGGTTGCGACCTCTCGCTCGAGGCGGGGACCAAATATCTCGGCGGCCATTCTGACCTGCTGATGGGGCTGGTGTCAGCTAATGACGCCTGGTGGCCGCGATTGCGTAAAACCTACGATCTGATGGCCATGCTGCCCGGCGCGGAAGACTGCTTCCTGGCCCTGCGCGGGCTGCGCACGATGCATCTGCGCCTGAAAGAGGCTGAACAGCGCGGTCTGGAGATGGCGCATTGGCTACAGGCGCGTCCGGAAGTGCTGAGGGTACTGCACCCGGCGCTGCCGGAGTGCCCGGGGCACGAGATCTGGAAGCGTGATTTTACCGGCTCATCCGGGCTGTTTTCGCTGGTGCTGAAGCCCGAATTTACCAAAGCGGGGGTGGCGAATATGTTGGATCATATGCGCATTTTCGCCATGGGCTATTCGTGGGGCGGTTTTGAAAGCCTGATTATTCCGTTCAACTGCGCCGATTACCGCACCGCGACCAGCTGGCAGCCTGGCGGCCTGACGCTGCGCATCCAGATGGGGCTGGAAGATATGGATGATTTAAAAACCGATCTGGCGGCTGGTTTCGACCGTCTGCGCGCGGTGCGCTAACCGCAATACGCCATCGCGGACACGTTTCTGTGATGGCGCTTCACGCATAATGCCCGCCGTATTGTTTTTCTGCATGAGTCGAATGTTATGAATATTGGTTTTATCGGCCTCGGGTCGGTGGTTGAAACCGCCTATTTACCTGCGCTAAAGGCGCTGTCGCTGCCAGTGAGCTCGATTTGCGGCTATGACAGCAATCCGCTGCGGGTGCTGCCGGGCGTAACGACCTTTAAATCCCTTGCCGCACTGCTGGCGCAGCCCATCGACACGCTGTTTATTACCACCGTTTCGCTGGCGCATTTGCCGGTACTTGAACAAGCGCTGCGTTCGCCGATTCCGCGGATTGTGGTAGAAAAGCCGATTGCCGCCACGCTGGACCAGCTTACCGCGCTGCGCCAGCTGCTTTCGGTGCCGGATAACGCTCGGCGCGTGCTGGCGCTGGATCACTGGATGGCCCGGGACGGCGTATTGTGTCTGGCACAGGGCCGAATGGATGACCGCTGGCAACCTGAAGATGGCGCGGTAATTGACCGCCCGGTGGTCACCGCGCTGGACGAGATTGTCAGCATCGACGGTTTTCTGCTTGAGCCGAGTGGCTATAACGCCGCGGGTGAACCTGTCGCGCTGAATTTTGCTACCGGGGAACCGGATACCCGCCAGTTGCGCCACCCGGACGGTGTCATTGTCGATATCGGTACCCACGTACTGGCGATGATGCGTGAGACGGTGCGCTATCTCGGCGGCAGCGATGACATTGTGCTGCGGGCTGAACGGGTTAAGGACCGCTTAGGGCAGCCCATTGCGCTGGGCGATACCGAAACGGCAGAGGGCGAGGCACATCTGATTGGCACGCTTGGCGGTATTGCGGTCAACCTATGGCTGAATAAATACGCCGGGCCGGGCGTCGAGCGCAAGGGCATCCGTATTTCCTTGCGCGACGGGCGAGTGATAAGCCAGAACCGTGGCCCCGAGGGCGAGCGCGTTGAGCTGATTTGTGGCGATTCCGTACTCGGCTGGACCCGTCGCGGCGCAATTTATGCCCACTGTCTGGGCGATCAGATTCTGGGCGCGCAAAGTTTGTATTCCCGTGCGCCGCAGGAAGTGGCGAAGCTCACGGCGCGGCGCATTGGCGAGGTCGAGGCGCTGTTGCAGATTCAGCAGCGGTTACGTGGAACGCACTGAGACGTGATAAAATGGCGGCACAATACGATGTTAAGGAGTCGCCATGGAATTCATCTGCCCAACCTGTCAGGCCTCGCTGGAGGTGCAGGGCCAACAGGCGCACTGCGCGCACTGTGATAAAACCTTTACCCTCGAGCCACGCTGCCCCGAGTGCCATAAGCCGCTGGAAGTGTTAAAAGCCTGCGGCGCGGTGGATTTCTTCTGCCAGAACGGCCATGGGATGATCTCGAAAAAGCGGGTTGAGTGGGTGCCTGCGGGGGAATAAGCGAGAGGATACCGGGCCTGTAGGCCCGGTTATGCTGAACGATTAAACGGCTTTTTTCCGTGAGCGCGTTTTTTTCATCGGCGTCACTGTTTTAATTTCACTCTCGACCCAGCCGTCTGCCAGCCGGGTCGTCAGCATTTCTCCGGCTTTTGCCTGCTTCGCCTGTTTCAATACCTTGCCATCGCTGGCGGTGGTGACGCTATAGCCGCGCGCCAGCGTCGCCAGCGGGCTGACGGCTTCCAGATGCGTGACCGCATTGCCAAAGCGTTCGCGCTGTTCGCTGAGGCGTGCGCGAATGGTTTCGGCCAGGCGATATTCCAGTTGCTGGATACGCGACTGGGCGCGATGAATACGCGGTTGCGGATTCTGCTGGTTCAGACGTTGTAGCATGCGCTGCTGGCGCTGATTGGCCTGTTTGATCTGGCTTTCCAGCGCGCTGTTCATGCGCTGACGCAGCCGTTCCAGCGAGGTTTGCTGGCGCGCCAGACGCAGCTGCGGATGCTGCTGCTGCAGGCGATGGAACATCTGAGTAAAACGACGGCTACGGTTGGCGAGGTAGTAGTCCATCGCCATGCCCAAACGCTGCTGGGCGGACTGAATCTGACGCAGCAGCTCCTGCTGATTACGGCTGACGATCTCCGCCGCCGCCGATGGCGTGGGGGCTCGCAGGTCGCCGACAAAATCGGCGATAGTGACGTCGGTTTCGTGGCCGACGGCGCTGACCACCGGAATGCGGCTGGCAAAAATAGCGCGCGCCACGCGTTCGTCGTTAAAGCTCCACAAATCTTCCAGCGAGCCACCGCCGCGCCCGACGATTAATACGTCGCACTCGCCGCGGGTGTTGGCCAGCTCAATGGCGCGCACAATCTGCCCCGGCGCATCGTCGCCCTGTACCGCGGTGGGGTAAATCACCACCGGCAGCGAGGGATCGCGGCGTTTAAGAACGTGGAGAATATCGTGCAGCGCCGCGCCGGTTTTTGAGGTAATCACCCCGACGCAGTGGGCCGGGGAGGGCAGCGGCTGCTTGTATTGCTGATCGAACAACCCTTCCGCCTGCAGTTTGGCTTTAAGCTGTTCATATTTTTGCTGCAACAGCCCTTCGCCCGCAGGCTGCATGCTCTCGACGATAATCTGGTAGTCGCCGCGCGGCTCATACAGCGTGATGTTGGCGCGCACCAGTACCTGTTGTCCGTGCTGCGGGCGGAACGTCACCCGGCGGTTGCTGTTGCGGAACATCGCGCAGCGCACCTGGGCATTATCGTCTTTTAAGGTGAAGTACCAGTGGCCGGAAGAGGGCTGGGTAAAGTTGGAGATCTCGCCGCTAATCCACACCTGGCCCATCTCTTTTTCGAGCAGCAGACGCACCGACTGGTTAAGGCGGCTAACGGTAAAAATTGCGGGGCTTTGTGAGGATAACATGTGAGCGGGATCAAATTCTAAATCAGCAGGTTATTCAGTCGATAGTAACCTGCCAGAGGGCGATCGCAAGCATTTTTTGCAAAAAAGTGTGGATGCAATCGCTTACGCTCTGTATAATGCCGCGGCAATATTTAATAACCTCCCAGGTGAGATATTGCCCATGCTACGTATCGCAAAAGAAGCCCTGACGTTTGACGACGTCCTCCTCGTTCCCGCTCATTCTACCGTTCTGCCGAACACGGCTGACCTTAGCACTCAGCTGACCAAAACCATTCGTCTGAACATTCCTATGCTCTCTGCGGCAATGGACACCGTGACTGAAGCGCGCCTGGCGATTGCCCTGGCACAGGAAGGCGGCATTGGTTTTATCCACAAAAACATGTCTATCGAGCGCCAGGCGGAAGAAGTTCGCCGCGTGAAAAAACACGAATCCGGCGTGGTAACCGACCCGCAGACCGTTCTGCCAACCACCACTTTGGCAGAAGTGAAAGAGCTGACCGAGCGCAACGGCTTCGCGGGCTATCCGGTTGTGACCGAAGACAATGAACTGGTAGGTATCATCACCGGCCGTGACGTGCGTTTCGTCACCGACCTGAGCCAGCCGGTGAGCGTCTATATGACTCCGAAAGATCGTCTGGTGACCGTTCGCGAAGGCGAAGCGCGTGATGTGGTGTTCGCCAAAATGCACGAACGTCGCGTCGAAAAAGCGCTGGTGGTTGACGATAGCTTCCACCTGCTGGGCATGATCACCGTTAAAGACTTCAAAAAAGCCGAACGTAAACCGAACGCGTGTAAAGATGAGAAAGGTCGTCTGCGCGTTGGGGCCGCAGTGGGCGCGGGCGCGGGCAACGAAGAGCGTGTTGATGCGCTGGTTGCCGCGGGCGTTGACGTCCTGCTGATTGACTCCTCTCACGGTCACTCTGAAGGCGTGCTGCAGCGTATCCGTGAAACCCGTGCGAAATATCCTGACCTGCAAATCATCGGCGGTAACGTCGCCACTGGCGCTGGCGCTCGCGCACTGGCGGAAGCCGGTTGCAGCGCGGTGAAAGTGGGTATCGGCCCTGGCTCCATCTGTACGACTCGTATCGTGACCGGCGTGGGCGTTCCGCAGATCACCGCCGTTTCCGACGCGGTTGAAGCGCTGGAAGGCACCGGTATTCCGGTTATCGCTGACGGCGGTATCCGTTTCTCCGGTGATATCGCTAAAGCGATTGCCGCTGGCGCCGCTGCCGTCATGGTGGGCTCTATGCTGGCAGGTACTGAAGAATCCCCGGGCGAAATTGAACTCTACCAGGGCCGTTCTTACAAATCCTACCGTGGTATGGGTTCTCTGGGCGCGATGTCCAAAGGCTCCTCCGACCGTTACTTCCAGAGCGATAACGCCGCTGACAAACTGGTGCCGGAAGGTATCGAAGGTCGCGTAGCGTATAAAGGCCGCCTGAAAGAGATCATTCACCAGCAGATGGGCGGCCTGCGCTCCTGTATGGGTCTGACCGGTTGTGGTACCATCGACCTGCTGCGTACGAAGGCTGAATTCGTGCGTATCAGCGGTGCGGGTATCCAGGAAAGCCACGTTCACGACGTGACCATCACCAAAGAGTCCCCGAACTATCGCATGGGCTCCTGATAAGTTTCCGCGCCCGGTTTTAAACCGGGCGTTTTGTTATTGTTTCACTTGCCTCGGAATTATCGTCAAATGACAGACAATATTCATAAACATCGCATTCTCATCCTCGATTTCGGATCGCAGTATACCCAGCTGGTCGCGCGTCGCGTCCGCGAACTGGGCGTCTACTGTGAACTGTGGGCATGGGATGTTACTGAAGCACAAATCCGTGAGTTCAACCCGAGCGGCATCATCCTCTCCGGCGGCCCGGAAAGCACCACCGAAGCAAACAGCCCGCGTGCGCCTGAGTACGTATTTAACGCCGGTGTACCGGTATTCGGCGTCTGCTACGGCATGCAGACCATGGCGATGCAGTTAGGTGGTCATGTTGAAGGTTCTAACGAGCGTGAGTTCGGTTACGCCCAGGTTGAAGTGCAGACCGACAGCGCGCTGATTCGCGGTATCGAAGATTCTCTGACCGCAGAAGGCAAACCGCTGCTGGACGTGTGGATGAGTCACGGCGATAAAGTGACCGCGATCCCGGAAGGTTTTGTCACCGTTGCCAGCACCGAGACCTGCCCGTTCGCCATTATGGCGCACGAAGAAAAACGCTTCTACGGCGTGCAGTTCCACCCGGAAGTGACCCACACCCGTCAGGGCATGCGCATGCTGGAGCGCTTCGTACGCGATATCTGCCAGTGTGAAGCCCTGTGGACCCCGGCTAAAATCATCGACGACGCCGTTGCGCGTATTCGTGAACAAGTTGGCGAAGACAAAGTCATCCTGGGCCTGTCTGGCGGCGTGGACTCTTCCGTCACCGCGATGCTGCTGCACCGCGCTATCGGTAAAAACCTGACCTGCGTCTTCGTCGATAACGGTCTGCTGCGTCTCAACGAAGCACAGCAGGTGATGGACATGTTCGGCGACCACTTCGGTCTGAACATCGTTCACGTGGAAGGCGAGCAGCGCTTCCTGGACGCGCTGAAAGGCGAGAACGATCCGGAAGCGAAACGCAAGATTATCGGCCGCGTGTTCGTGGAAGTGTTCGACGAAGAAGCGCTGAAGCTGGAAGACGTGAAATGGCTGGCGCAGGGCACTATCTACCCTGACGTGATCGAATCTGCGGCGTCTGCCACCGGTAAAGCACACGTTATCAAATCTCACCACAACGTGGGCGGCCTGCCGAAAGAGATGAAGATGGGTCTGGTTGAGCCGCTGCGTGAGCTGTTCAAAGACGAAGTGCGTAAGATCGGTCTGGAACTGGGCCTGCCGTACGACATGCTGTACCGTCACCCGTTCCCGGGCCCGGGTCTGGGCGTGCGTGTGCTGGGCGAAGTGAAGAAAGAGTACTGCGACCTGCTGCGTCGTGCGGACGCTATCTTCATCGAAGAGCTGCACAAAGCTGACCTGTACAACAAAGTGAGCCAGGCGTTCACCGTGTTCCTGCCGGTTCGCTCCGTTGGCGTAATGGGCGATGGCCGTAAGTACGACTGGGTTGTTTCCCTGCGTGCTGTGGAAACCATCGACTTTATGACCGCGCACTGGGCACACCTGCCGTACGATTTCTTAGGCCGCGTCTCTAACCGCATCATCAACGAAGTGAACGGTATTTCCCGCGTGGTGTATGACATCAGCGGTAAGCCGCCAGCCACGATCGAGTGGGAATAATTTTCCCTCTCCGTTAGCGTGCAAAACCCTCTGCCTGGCAGAGGGTTTTTTTATGCCGCTTCGTCACGTCTGCGCCGATACTGCAAACTTGGCTCCGCCCCCGGCACATCGTTAATTTCTCTGACCAGCCTCATTCCGCACTTCAGCAATACTTTCTGTGATGCCAGATGATTCTTGCGCACAATACCGACGACCTCATCAAGTTTTAACGTCGTAAACGCATACTCCACCGCCGCGAGGGCAAATTCTGTCGCCAACCCTTTGCCCCACGCCTCGGGAGCAAAGCGGTAGCCCAGGTTATTCACCGCGCCGAAAGGATATTCGACAATGCGCAGCCCGCCAAAACCGATGATCTGTTCGGGTGTCTCCCGCAGGCTGAACGCCCAGTTGCCGAAGCCGTGAGCGTCGCGATGTTCAAGCCACCCCGTCAGGATGCGGTGAGAATGTTCGATATCCGGATGTGGGCCCGCGGGATTAAAAGTGTTGGTCGCCGGATCGCCATAAATACGGAAAAGCGCGTCAAGGTCTGTGATCGCCACCGGGCGGAGGATCAGGCGTTCGGTTTGCAGGTGCATGGGGGTTATCCTTGTCGTGAAGCGTGTTGATCGTTGTTTTTTGTTATGCGAGCAGTCTGGCACAGCGCAATGGTCACCGCCAGCCCAGCGGCTATGACGGCAAGGGCTGCGGATACGGTAAGGCTTCCCTGCATACCCAGCGTCTGATTGAGCCAGGCGTAGGCAAACGGCGAGGCGGCGGCCAGCAGTTGGGCGGGGATCAGCAATACGCCAGTGCGGCGGGCATAGTCTTCAGCGGCGAACAGTTGAAGTGGCAACGTGGCTTTGAATACCGTGGTCAAACCGTTGATGGCGCCGTACCCGAGGACAAATCCTCCGGCCGCCCAGCCAATATGTGTGCTGCTGATACCCAATGCAAAGCACAGCGGTATGAAAAAGACCGTGAGCAGCGTCAGTCTGATAGGGGTTAATACGGAGCCGGAGGCGACTTCAAGAAAGCGCGCCCCGGTCTGCCCGACTCCCCACAGAATACCCACGGCGATGGGGAGACCGTGGGCGGCGATAAACTCCGGTAGATGCGTAGAGGTGCCATTAGAGATAAAGGTCACGATGGCAATCAGTGCGGCGTAAAGCCAGCTAATATGAACGTCGCGGGAGAGGACTGCGCTGGGGCTGCGCGGGCTCACTGGCGGCAGTTTTTGGTTAGGCATTGGGATGAGAATCAGAGCGCTCAGAAACCCGAGCAGACTGTACACCAGCAGCGCATGTCGCCAGTCGATTAGCGTGAGTAATGCACTGCCCAGCGGCCAGAAGAGCGCGGAGGCTAGCCCGCCGGATAAGGTGACGCGGGAAATGGTCGCTCTGGCTCGCTGGCCGTAAAGGTTCACCAGCGCGGCAAACAGACCGTCGTACAGGGCCAGCCGCATGCCGACGCCGGTCAGTATCCAGGCGCAGTACCATCCCGGCAAAGTGTGGATGAGAGACATCAAAAGACAGCCTATGGCAATCAGCATTGTGCCGCCGATCACCACACGCTGGCCGCCAAAATGTGCCAGCAGGCGGGCGACCCATGGCGACAGTAGCGCCATGACCAGCATGGCCAGCGTCAGGCCGAAATAGATATGCGTCGCTGCCCAGCCGGTATCTTGCATAATCGCGCGGGCGAAGGTGCCAGGCATGTAAAACGAGATTCCCCAGTTAATCAACTGGTTGCCTCCAGCGGCAAGGGTGACAGAAAGAGGGGCGGCAGGTGTTTTCATTATATTCTCGTCAGTTATGCAGTTGCTGGCAGCATAACGCTCACGCTATTGTGCTGGCAGAGCCCTCCGTTTATGACCCTGATAAGAGAAACTTTGCATGACGACCCTGAATCTGGGATATCTGGCAACCTTCCGCCTGGTGGTGCAGCGCGGCAGCTTTTCGGCGGCGGCTGACGTGCTGGGTATCTCTCAGCCGGCGGTAAGTCTTCAGGTACGTCAGCTTGAACAGTTCTTACAGGCAAGGTTGATTGAGCGTACCGGGCGCGGCGTGAAGGCGACGGCGGCAGGAATGGCGTTGCTGCTGCACGGCGAGCGGATTGAACAGGCGGTGAATGAAGCCGTGCAGTCGGTAAACGAATGCAGCGAGCAGGTGAGCGGTGAGATTTCGTTGGGCACCGGGGCTACGGCGTGCATTCATCTGTTGCCGCCGATGCTGCAAGAACTGCGTGAGCGTTACCCGCTGCTGACGGTCGGGGTGACCACTGGCAATACGCCGGATATCGTGCGGGCCATAGAAGAGAATCGGCTCGATTTGGGGCTGGTCACCTTGCCCGCTAGCGGGCGTAGTCTGGAGGTCATGGCGGCTCAACGAGAAGAGTTTGTGCTGATTATTGCCGCGGCGCAACGGACGCCAACGGCAACGCCTGCCGGGTTGCGGGCGCTACCGCTTATCGCATTCGAGCAAGGAAGCGGCACGCGTAGTCTGATTGACGGCTGGTTCCAACGCGCAGGCGTAGAAGCCCGGCCGGTGATGCAGCTGGGCAGTATTGAAGCGATAAAGCGCATGGTGGCCGCCGGGCTGGGCTACAGTATTATTCCGCGTATGGCGGTTGAGGCGCCCCGCGATCGTGAAGGGCTGCACGTCAGTTCGCTGGCGCCACTTTTGCACCGCCAACTGGCGGTGGTGATGCGCCAGGATAAGATCCTCAGCAAAGGGATTGCTGAATTAGTGAAGCTGTTGCAAAGGGCACCCTCGTGCCCTCGGGATTAATCAACCAGCTGTAGCTGCGGGTGCGCTGGCGCGGTCACATTCTCAACGCGAATATCCATCTGTGGATAAGGCAGATCGATGTGATTGGCGTCCAGCGCCTCTTTGATATTTTCGAGCAGGTCGTAGTAGGTATTCCAGTACTCGGCATTGCGTACCCACACTCGCACATAAAAGTTCAGTGATGAGGCGCCCAGCTCTCCCAGACGGACGGTGACGCCGCGCTGGCGGTCAATTCGCGAGTCTTTTTCAATCAGCTGATTAATCACGCGCTTCACGTCGGCAATGCGGCTCTGGTAACCCACGCCAATCACCAGGTCGATACGGCGGAACGGGTGACGGGAGTAGTTGATAATGTTATCAGCGATAATCTTGCCGTTGGGGATCACCACTTCTTTGCTATCGCCGGTCAGCAGCGTGGTGGAGAAAATGTGCACCTTCTCTACTTTGCCGGTCATGGCGCCAATCTGTACCACTTCGCCGGCGCGGAAAGGGCGCAGGGAAACCAGCAGCACGCCCGCGGCAAAGTTGGAGAGCGAGCCCTGAAGCGCCAGACCTACAGCCAGCCCCGCAGCGCCGATGACGGCGATGATCGATGAGGTTTCAATCCCCACGCGGCCCAGCGCGGCCACGACAAAGAAAGCCAGCGTGATGTAGCGTACCAGCGCGGTGAAAAACTGGACAATGGTGATATCGACTTTACGTTTGAGCAGCAGCTTCTCCAGCCCGCGAGAAAGCAGGCGTGAGATGGCTTTGCCCACGAACAACAGGATAATAGCGGCAACAACATTCCAGCCAAATTGAATAACCGCATCGCTGTGGCCAGCCATCCATTCAACAGCATTTTTTATTTTTGGAAATAAGGTAAAACCGATCATCACAAGCCCTGCCTGGTTAAAAATAATGGCGAAAAAATCAAATGAAGATATATAAAATATCTATATATTTGTTTTCATATATCCAAGGTGGATGGGTTAGCGATTATTTGCGCAGTTATTGTCTTTTTTCTGCCCATTTATCAAGACTATAAAAAAACAGCGCGAATGGTGCGGCGAAGCGAAAAGAAAATTTTGTGTATTCGTGCGGGAAACGTTTTTTATCCACTTTACGACATATGGTGGGCTGACATGTAGATCCCTTACCGGATGGTTAAACGAGATGCTTAGCCATTCGGTAAGGAATCTTTCGGGGGATTAACGGTCGTCGGGTTGTGCGGGGGGCGTCTGTTGCGACAGGCTGCTCTGCTGGGATTCTTTTTTGTCCTGGTGGTGATGCCACGCACCGATGGAGGAGTAGACGAAGCGTCCGAAGAAGAAGAGGAAACTGATAAGCAGTACGATCCGGGTCATTCGACTGTTAAATCGGTGTCGTTTTCGTAGGCTGGTAACCTGGCTCACAAAGGGGTCCTTTAGCAATACCCATAGACGGGCGATGTGTACATTAAGGCACAGAGTGACGCACGGGTCAATTGAGGTGAATGTAAAAATCCGTCAGACAAAACATTAATTAATGTTATATAAGATATTATACGTATTCACAAAGATAAATTAATAATTAGATAAACGGCATAGAAAACGAAATTATTGTTTTTATGTACGCGGTTTCTTGACTCACATCAAACTTCATTCGTAGCTGATAACTAAAATTCTCGCTATACCCGCGCATTGCCTTCTTTCGCGGACGTTTAAGCCAGGTTGGATGCCTGTCTGAAAATACCCAGCAGGATTTGGGGTATCTATAGAGCATCTATGAATTTCTGTAAAATATATAAGCAATATCGCGATTGCTGGTGGGGTCTTCCGCTGATATTGCCACTCCTGATCTTACCAATAATTAGACTTGCTAATACGTACACTTATGTTGGCGGCGGCAAGACCTACCTTTATTATCTGCCGATGCCGTTTCTGCTGTGTATGATGCTGTTTTTCGGCTGGAAAGCGTTGCCTGGGCTGATGGTTGGTATTGGCTGCTATCTCACGCGCGATCTGCATATGGTTGAAGAAATAGGCATTACGCTGCAGTTTCTGATCCCTACGCTGGTGGCATGGGGCGGCTATCAGTACTTCAACAGCGGGCGCAAAATGGTGTCGCATGGCGACACGCGACTCATGGCGCAGCGGTTGTTCTGGCAGATGTTTGTCCCGGCCACGCTGTTTATGTTGCTGCTCCAATTTACGCTGTATATCGGTATTTACCCGAGTTTCAGCGATGTACAATGGACCTCGCCGCTCACCCAGCGCAATTTGATCAACTACCAGTCGCTGCTGATGGGCTACCTGACCGGCGTGCCGTTATGTTATTTGCTGATTAGATTAATCCGCAACCCATACTATATTCGCTCCTTTATTTCGCAGGTGCGCCGGGACTTTGACCCAAAAGTGAAGTGGCCGGAAATGATAGTATGGAGCGGCTTCTTGCTGGGGATTTTCTCCTTGCTGATGAAGCCGCTGGACAGCGGCAGCACCATTTTCAGCACCAACTATACAATCTCTTTGCTGCTGCCCATTATGCTGTGGGGATCGATGCGCTTCGGCTACCGCTTTATTTCGGTGGTCTGGACGCTGCTGCTGATTGTGGCGATTCACTACCACTATCACTACGTGCCACACACCGCAGGTTACAGCGTACAGCTGGCAATTACCTCGTCCAGCTTTCTGGTGTTCTCGTTTATCATTGCTTATATGGCCATGCTCTCAAGCCGTCAGCGGGCCATTCACGAGCGGGTGCGACGGATGGCCTTTATCGATCCCGTGGTCAATCTGCCCAACATGCGCGCCTTGAATCGGGCAATCGGCAAGACTCCATGGTCGGTACTGTGTTTCCTGCGTATGCCGGACCTCGAAGTACTCACGCGGCACTACGGTATTATGCTGCGTATCAACTACAAGCAGAATCTGGCGGAGTACCTGAGCGAGGTGCTGCGTCCTGGTGAAGGGGTGTACCAGCTGACCGGTAGCGACCTCGCCGTACTGCTGCATACGGAATCCTACAAAGAGCGCATTGAAGATCTCTATGCGCGTCTGAAGATGTTCCGCTATAGCTGGAACGGCATGCCGTTACAGCCGCAGATTGGCCTCAGCTACTGCTACATTCAATCGCCAGTATCACACCTTTCGCTGATGCTGGGCGAGCTGAATACGGTGGCCGAGCTGTCGCTGGTGACCGACCGCCCGGAAAACCTCCAGCGGCGCGGCGCGCAGCATTTACAGCAGGAGTTGAAGGACAAAATCGCCATGATGGTCCGCGTTCAGCAGGCGCTGGAGAACGACCGTTTCCGCCTGATGGCGCAGCCGATCGTCGGCATTCGCGGCGATGATTATCACGAAGTGCTGTTGCGTATGTTGGGCGATGATGATGATGAGTTGATCTCGCCAACGCTGTTCCTGCCAGTCGCCCACGAATTTGGTATGGCCTCGCGTATCGACCTGTGGGTACTGGAAAATACGCTGCGCTTTATGGCCAGCCGCCGGGCGACCAACCCGGGTATGCGGCTGGCGCTGAACCTGGCGCCATCAACGGCAAGCGGGCTAGGCTTTTCCAAACAGGTCGCGCTATTGCTGGAAGAGCATGGCATCGAAGCCTGGCAGTTGGTCTTTGAAATTACGGAAAGTCATTCATTGGTCAACGTTGAGCAGGCGCGTCGCACGCTGCGAGAGTTGCAGGAACTGGGCTGTCGGGTGGCGATAGATGATTTTGGTACCGGTTACGCCAGCTACGCCAGGCTTAAGCATATCAGCGCTGATATCCTCAAAATTGACGGCAGCTTTATCCGCAATATTGCTACCAGCAGTATGGACTATCAGATTGTGGCATCGATCTGCCATCTGGCGCGGATGAAGAAAATGCGCGTGGTGGCGGAATATGTGGAGAACGAAGAGATTCGTCAGGCGGCGATTGCGTTGGGTATTGATTACTTGCAGGGTTATAGCATTGGTAGGCCAGCTCCCCTTGAGGAGCTGGCGGCAGTGGAGTGCAAAAGCAGCGAATCAGGCCGCGACAACTTCGTCGGGCGCACGCTCCTCGGTGATTTTTAACAACCAGCCGGTGACGCTCTCCCAGTATTCCTGCTCTTTTTCCAAATCGAGCAGCACCAGCGCGTTCTGAGTAAACCAGTCGTGCGGGAAGCAGAGCGTCCAGTGGTTGGCTTCGGTCGTGAGCTTCAGCGTCGGCGGCGTGGTGGTTGCCTGACGCTGGTTGTTCAGCAGCACGCCCAGGCGTAGCAGCTGGATCATCGGCAGGAACTGCTTCTTCTTGAACAGGGTAAAGCGCGGCAATTCGTCGAGCTTGATGGCTTTACGATGGAAGCGTACCAACGTCGCCATCAAGTACTGCTGCTCCTGATTGAACCCCGGTAGATCGCTATTTTGCAGAATGTAGGCGGAGTGGCGATGCATGCCGCTGTGATTAATATTCAGCCCCACTTCGTGCAGCATCGATGCCCATTTCAGCAGCGCGTTCAGCTGTGGGTTTCCCAGCTTCGGGTTTTGCTCCAGCCACTGATCGTACATTTGCATCGTGGTTTCGAGTACGCGCTGGGCCTGCTCGCGGTCGATATTGTACTGGTTTGCCAGGCTTTGCGCGGTGCGGCTACGCACGTCCTGATGGCGGAAGCGGCCTTCCATCTCATACAGCACGCCTTCACGCAGCGCGCCGTCAGACAGACGTAGCTCTTTAATGGCCAGCGCGTCGAACACCCCACAAAGAATCGCCAGCCCCGGCACAAACACGCCTTTACGTTCTTCGGAAAGTCCCGGCAGGCTCAGGCTGCTGAAGTTCTTATACTTCAGCACTTCCTCCACCAGCTTCTCCAGGCGCTCAGGGGTGATGAAACCGTCTTTTTCGCCCATCCCCAGCAGCACTTCATGCGCGGCCTTAATGGTGCCGGAAGCGCCCATCGCCACGCTCCAGCCCTGGATACGGAACTGCCACGCCAGCGTTTCCAGCTTTTGCACTGCCGCCATACGGGCGCGCTGGAAGTTCTCGCGGTTGATGGTGCCCGCCAGGAAGAACTGCTGGCCGAAACTCACGCACCCCATACGACGGCTTTCCACCAGCTTGGGTTCGAAATCTTCGCCAATCACCAGCTCCGTTGAGCCGCCGCCGATGTCGATGACCAGCTTGCGGCCTTTCTCCGGCTGTGTGTGCTCTACGCCCATGAAAATCAAACGGGCTTCTTCATTCCCGGAGATGATTTCAATCGGGTAGGGGATCACTTTTTCCGCGCGCTTGAGAAACTCGGTCGAGTTGGCGGCCTGACGTAACGAGTGCGTGCCCACGATACAGACGCTGGAAGGGGAGAAGCCTTGTAGTCGCTCGGCAAACAGCGACAGGCAGCTTAACCCGCGTTCCATGGCCTCTTCGCTCAGCATGTTGTTCTCATCCAGACCGTCAGCCAGATGAACGCGCTGTTTCAGGCGGCCGATGATCTGCATTGCTCCGTCGACGACGCGCGCAATGACCATGTGAAAACTGTTCGAACCAAGATCAACCGCCGCAAACTCCTGCGGCCGGGGTGCTTTGCTTTTTATTGGCATAGGTTAGTCAGGTTGTTCAAGTGATTTGATGTAATCGTAAATCGCCTGCTGCGAGCGGACCTTACGGCGGTTGCCGCGCGGAACATAGCGATTACTCAGTTCTTTATCAATAAAGCGGGCTTTCACCGTGTCGCTAAACAGAATATCGATAATATCGAGGATCCGTTGTTTGAGACGCGGATCGAGCAGCGGCGTCGCCACTTCAATACGGTAATCAATATTACGGGTCATCCAGTCCGCGGAGGAGAGATAAACGCGTTTATCGCCGCCGTTCTCAAAAATATAGATCCTGTCGTGCTCAAGGAAACGATCAACGATGCTGATCACACGAATATTTTCGCTGATCCCCTCTAATTCAGGAATCAAAGAACACATGCCGCGAATCAGCAGATTGACCTGTACGCCCGAACTGGAGGCCGCATACAGGCGATCGACCAGGCCTTTATCCACCAGATTGTTGAGCTTGAGGGTGATCCCGGCTGCGATACCGTTCTGGGCGTTGGCGATCTCGCGGTCGATCATTTCGTACAACAGGCGGCGCGAGTTCTGCGGGGATACCAGCAGATAGTCGAAGCTCACCGGACGATAGGGGTTCTCAATAAAGTTAAACACCCGGCGCACTTCGTTGGTGATACGCGCGTCGGCGGTCAGCAGCGAGTAGTCGGTGTAAATACGCGCGGTTTTCTCGTTAAAGTTACCGGTGCCGATGTGGGCGTAACGCACCACATCATCGCCTTCTTTACGCGAGATGAGGAACAGTTTGGCGTGAATTTTCAGCCCCGGCGCGGAGAAGATGACATGTACGCCCGCTTCGGTGAGCCGCTTCGCCCAGTGGATGTTGGCCTCTTCATCGAAGCGCGCCTGTAGCTCCACCACCACCGTCACTTTCTTACCGTTGTGCGCGGCGTGAATCATCGCATCGATGATGCGCGAATCTTTCGCCACGCGATAGATGTTGATTTTGATCGCCAGCACGCTCGGGTCGAAGGAGGCCTGACGCAGCAGTTCGAGCACGTGTTCAAACGTGTGGTACGGATAATAGAGCAGCACATCGCGCTCGCGAATGGCGTCAAAGCCGTTGCGGAACTTATCGAACCACAGGTGACGCAGGCGCGGCAGTGGTTTGTTGACCAGGTTGGCCTTACCGACGTTCGGGAAGCCGATAAAGTCCTTAAAGTTGTGGTAGCGGCCGCCCGGCACGATTGAGTCGTAGCGGGAGATGGTCAGCTTTTTGCGCAGCATTTCGACCATCGCATCCGGCATGTCGCGCTGATAAACAAAGCGCACCGGTTCGGCGGTGAGACGCTGCTTGAGGCTGGAAGACATCAGCTCCATCAGGCTCGATTCCATTTCGTGCACCAGATCGTACTCGGCATCACGGGTCATTTTCATCGAGTAGGCGTTGAGAGCATCGTAGTCGAAGAAGCCTTTGAAGATGTCGTCAAGGCAATAGCGCAGGATGTTATCCAGCAGAATCATTGGTTTGCGGCGACGTGGCGTCTCCGGCGGCAGATTAACGAAGCGCGGAACCTTATCAGAAGGAATTTCCAGCAGCGCGTAGTTGATCTCTTCGCCACGGATAATTTCCACCGCCAGATAGGTGTAATCGTCTTTCAGGAACTGCACCAGGTCGGTTTCGCGGTTCAGCAGAATCGGCGTGATGTGCTGGCGCAGGTGCTGCTTAAAGTAGTGACGCAGCCAGCCCTGTTGGTTGACGGACAGCTGGCGTTCGTTAATCAGGAAGATCTGGTTTCGCGCCATCTCCAGCAGCAGTTCGTTGTACAGTCCATCGAACTCCTGGTCGGCTTTCAGCACCCGGGCCTGGATTTTACTCAGCAGGTGGCGGGAATGTGTGGTCACGCCCTGTTCTTCGCTGATGATGATGCGACGCTTCAGTTCCGCAAAGCGGACCTTATAAAATTCGTCGAGGTTGTTGGAGTAGATCCCCAGAAAACGCATGCGCTCAATCAGCGGGTTGCTTTTATCTGCCGCTTCCTGAAGGACGCGCTCGTTGAAGGACAACCAGCTCAGTTCTTTTTCGATGTACAGTTTTTCCTGACCCATTACTACTCACACTCCGGTTAATTCACGGGACGCGGCAAAGTCGTCTCACTGTTTATATTGCTAGCTTTGCCGGGTTATGTCCAACTGTGTCATCTTAGTATGACAGTTATCCGGTTTTGCCTAAGAAATTATTCGCTATCCGTTTTGATATGTAAGCTTTTTTTAGCCTTTCTTCGTACCAGTGGTACGGATAAAAAGGCATAAAAAAGAGGGCCATAAAGGCCCCCTCATTGTGCGTATCGACGTGATATCACTCTTCCGCCGCGTAGCCCGCGGGCGGCAGCTGTACGCCATCAAGCCAGGCGTGATTATCCTGCATCTTCAGGCGGCCATCGAGGAACCAGCCCACCACCAGCGGGTAGATAGCATGTTCCTGAACCTGCACGCGTGAAGTGATTTCCGCTTCGTCATCACCGTCAAAAACCGGTACCTTGGCCTGCAATATGACCGGCCCACCGTCCAGCTCTTCGGTCACGAAGTGCACGGAAGTGCCGTGTTCCGCATCGCCGTTATCCAGCGCCTGACGATGGGTGTTCAGGCCGGGATATTTCGGCAGCAGGGAAGGGTGGATGTTGAGCAGTTTGCCCCGATAGTGCTGTACGAATTCAGCGCTCAGGAT
This sequence comes from Kluyvera sp. Awk 3, assembly GCF_028069715.1. Taxonomy (NCBI): domain Bacteria; kingdom Pseudomonadati; phylum Pseudomonadota; class Gammaproteobacteria; order Enterobacterales; family Enterobacteriaceae; genus Kluyvera; species Kluyvera sp. Awk 3. Next base: position 83,202 of record NZ_JANEWH010000001.1, read on the forward strand.
GCGCATGTACCCCGCCAGCACCACGACATCCGGCGCGTAGGCGTCAATTTCGTGCATCAGCTCGCGGTCGAACGCCTCGCGGCTGGCGAACTGGCTGGCAGACAGGGCATGCTGAGGAATACCCGCAGAGCGTGCGCGCTCAAGGCCGAAGGCGTCGGCCTTATTGCTGAATACTGCCCGGATGGTGCCATGAATCCTTTTCTGCTCACAGGCATCAATGATGGCCTGTAAGTTGCTGCCGTTGCCGGAAATCAGCACCACGATATTTTTCATTTACTCGATGACCACACGCTGTTCGGAATCCGTGGCTTTGATATAGCCGATTTTCCACGCGTTTTCACCTTTTTCGTTCATCAGGGCGATGGCTTTATCGGCCTGATCCGCCGCCAGGGCGATCACCATGCCGACGCCGCAGTTAAAGGTGCGGTACATTTCATGACGGCTAACGTTACCGGCATCCTGCATCCAGTTGAACACCGCAGGCCACTGCCAGGAGGACTCGTCGATCACCGCCTGGGTGTTGTCCGGCAGTACGCGCGGGATGTTTTCCCAGAAGCCGCCGCCGGTCAGGTGGGCGATGGCGTGAACGTCGACGTTCGCAATCAGCTCAAGAATGGATTTCACGTAAATGCGGGTCGGTGCCAGCAGATGGTCGGCCAGGGTTTTGCCTTCCAGCATGGTGGTGTCCGGGTTGCAGCCGCTGACTTCGACAATTTTGCGCACCAGCGAGTAGCCGTTGGAGTGCGGGCCGCTGGAGCCCAGCGCGATCAGCACGTCGCCATCGGTGACTTTGCTGCCGTCGATGATTTCAGATTTTTCGACCACGCCCACGCAGAAACCCGCTACGTCGTAATCTTCGCCGTGGTACATGCCCGGCATTTCAGCGGTTTCACCGCCGACCAGCGCACAGCCTGACTGCAGGCAGCCTTCGGCGATGCCGTTGATCACGCTTGCCGCCGTGTCGACGTCCAGCTTGCCGGTGGCGTAATAGTCGAGGAAGAACAGCGGCTCGGCGCCCTGAACCACCAGGTCGTTGACGCACATGGCGACCAGGTCAATGCCGATGGTGTCATGACGTTTTAAATCCATCGCTAAACGTAACTTCGTGCCAACGCCGTCAGTGCCAGACACCAGCACCGGTTCACGATATTTTTGCGGCAGCGCACACAAGGCACCGAAACCGCCTAGTCCACCCATCACTTCCGGACGGCGCGTTTTCTTCACCACCCCTTTGATACGGTCAACCAGAGCGTTTCCTGCGTCAATATCAACACCGGCATCTTTATAGCTGAGAGAGGTTTTGTCGGTCACTGCAAGTCTCCACGCATTTGCGATAGCAAGAAAAATCGGCGCAATTCTATCAGTCCAGGCAAACGTTTGCGAGCCTATTCTGCACCCAATTTTTCGCCTGCGTATTTTGCTGCGATTCCATCATTAAATTGGTCAAATATGATACTGCTCACGAAAATGAAACCGGGTACACCCTTGTCCTTGCATCCTCTCTGATGAATCCACATCATAGTAATGAAACCGGTTTCTGTTTTTGTTGCATAGCGCCCGGTAAGCGATCTGAAAATGGCCAGAAGGGATTGAATGGAATGAAAATTGCTGCCTTTGATATTGGGGGTACGGCGTTAAAAATGGGGGTAGTCGCTGACAGCGGCGAGCTGCTGGAAAAGGGAAAACAGCCTATCACTGACAGCGATGGCGAGCAGATTCTCGCGGCGATAGCAGGCTGGATCACCGCCCATCCCGAATGTGAAGGCGTCGCCATCAGCGCGCCTGGCTACGTTAACCCGCATACCGGCTATATCGAAATGGGCGGCGCGATTCGCCGCTTCGACAACTTTGCCATTAAAGACTGGCTGGAGGAGCGCACCGGGCTGCCCGTCGCTATCGAAAATGACGCCAACTGTGTGTTATTGGCCGAGCGTTGGCAGGGCAAAGGGGCCGAACTGTCCGATTTTCTGGTGCTGACCATCGGTACCGGCATCGGCGGCGCCATTTTCTGCAACAATCAGCTGGTGCACGGCGCGCGTTTTCGCGCTGGCGAATTCGGTTATATGCAAACTTCACGCCCCGGTTCTCGCGACGTACGCCGCTACTCCATGAACGAAAACTGTACCCTGCGCGTACTTCGCTATCGCTATGCGCAGCATCTTGGCAAAACGCTGGAAGAGGTCACCGGCGAGGAAATTTTCGACCGCTTCGACGCGGGCGATGTCGTCTGTCAGCGCCTGGTCGCCGAATTTTTCAACGGCCTGGGCACTGGCCTCTATAACCTGGTGAACCTGTTCGACCCGCAGACGATTCTCATCGGCGGCGGCATTGTTGAACGCCCCGGTTTCCTGGCGCTGATGCGCGAGCACCTTGCCTGGTTTGGCATTGCCGACTACATCGATACCGTCAGCCACGGCAACGACGCCGGGCTTATTGGCGCGGTTTACCATTTCAATCAGCACTATTCGCAGCGACAACTTACTGATTAACGAGGGAAAGATATGTCTGGATTTAAAGCTGGGTTTCTCTGGGGCGGCGCGGTCGCAGCACATCAACTGGAAGGCGGCTGGAAAGAGGGCGGCAAGGGGGTAAGCGTCGCGGACGTGATGACGGCGGGTGCGCACGGCGTGCCGCGTGAAATTACCGACGGCGTGCTGCCGGGGAAAAATTACCCCAACCATGAAGCCATCGACTTTTACCATCGCTACAAAGACGACCTGAAGCTATTCGCTGAGATGGGCTATAAATGCTTCCGTACTTCTATCGCCTGGACGCGTATTTTCCCGAATGGCGACGAGCTGACACCAAACGAAGCGGGCCTGCAGTTCTATGACGACCTGTTCGATGAGTGCCTGAAGCTGGGGATTGAGCCGGTTATCACGCTGTCGCACTTTGAGATGCCGTATCACCTCGTCACGGAGTACGGCGGCTGGCGCAACCGTAAGCTGATTGATTTCTTTGTCCGCTTCGCCAAAGTGGTGTTTACCCGCTACCAGCGCAAAGTGAAGTACTGGATGACGTTTAATGAAATCAACAACCAGGCCAACTACCACGAAGATTTCGCACCGTTTACCAACTCTGGCCTGAAGTACCAGCCGGGCGAGGATCGCGAGCCGGTGATGTACCAGGCGGCACACTACGAGCTGGTGGCCAGCGCCCTGGCGGTGAAGGCGGCGCGTGAAATCAACCCGGCGCTGCAAATTGGCTGCATGATCGCCATGTGTCCTATCTATCCGCTGACCTGCGCGCCGAACGACATGATGATGGCAATGAACGCCATGCATCGCCGCTACTGGTTTACCGACGTGCACGTGCGCGGTAAGTATCCGCAGCACCTGCTGAACTACTTCGAGCGTCGCGGTTTTGCGCTGGATATCACCGATGAAGACCGTCAGGCGCTCACTGAGGGCTGCGTCGACTACATCGGCTTTAGCTACTATATGTCGTTTGCCACCAAGGCCACCGACGATAACCCGCAGCTCGACTACGACGAAACCACCAGCCTGGTTTCCAACCCGTACGTGCAGAAGTCCGACTGGGGCTGGCAGATTGACCCGGTGGGCCTGCGCTACTCGCTGAACTGGTTCTACGATCACTATCAGCTGCCGCTGTTTATCGTGGAGAACGGCTTTGGCGCCATCGACGTGCTGGAGAGCGACGGTACGGTGAACGACCAGTATCGTATCGACTATCTCTCCGCGCATATCGCTGAAATGAAAAAAGCGGTCGTGGAAGATGGCGTGGATCTGATGGGCTACACCCCGTGGGGCTGTATCGACCTGGTATCCGCGGGCACCGGCGAGATGAAAAAGCGCTATGGCTTTATCTATGTCGACAAAGACAACGAAGGCAACGGTACGCTGGCGCGCAGTCGTAAAAAATCTTTTGCCTGGTATCAAAAGGTGATTGCAACCAACGGCAGCGAGCTTTAACTCGCTGAATAGATAAAATAAAACCCCGCTCGTCGGGGTTTATTTTTATCCTGTCTTATACTGACAGATGCGCCATTCGCCGCTTTGCTTGATCCTGGTCAATCATCATAGGTATGGCGCAGCCGAAAAAAAGCGGTATAATCCCGCGATTTTTTTTGTGGCTGCCCCATCTAAAGGAGAAAGAGAATGAAGATTGTGGAAGTTAAACACCCACTCGTCAAACACAAGCTGGGCCTGATGCGTGAGAACGACATTAGCACCAAACGCTTCCGTGAACTCGCCTCCGAAGTCGGTAGCCTGCTGACTTATGAAGCCACTGCCGGTCTGGAAACGGAAAAGGTGACTATCGAAGGCTGGAACGGCCCGGTAGAAATCGACCAGATCAAAGGTAAGAAAATTACCGTCGTGCCAATCCTGCGTGCAGGCTTGGGGATGATGGATGGCGTACTGGAAAACGTCCCAAGCGCGCGTATCAGCGTGGTGGGTATGTACCGTGACGAAGAGACGCTGGAGCCGGTGCCGTACTTCCAGAAGCTGGTTTCCAACATTGATGAGCGTATGGCGCTGATCGTTGACCCGATGCTCGCGACCGGCGGCTCCGTTATCGCCACTATCGACCTGCTGAAAAAAGCGGGCTGCTCCAGCATCAAGGTGCTGGTGCTGGTTGCTGCGCCGGAAGGTATCGCGGCGCTGGAGAAAGCGCATCCGGACATCGAGCTGTACACCGCATCGATCGACCAGGGGCTGAATGAGCAGGGATACATCATCCCGGGCCTCGGCGATGCCGGCGATAAGATTTTTGGTACCAAGTAAACGAAAAAATAAAAAGAGCCGACTTTGATAGTCGGCTTTTTTTTGAATAAAAAACCCAGACTAATAACACAGAGGAAAACACAATGACGCGCCGCGCAATTGGGGTAAGTGAGAGACCACCGCTTTTACAGACCATCCCGCTTAGTTTGCAGCATTTATTCGCCATGTTTGGCGCAACCGTGCTGGTGCCCGTGCTGTTCCACATTAACCCGGCCACCGTGCTGCTGTTCAACGGCATCGGCACGCTGCTGTACCTCTTTATCTGTAAAGGGAAAATCCCGGCCTACCTCGGTTCGAGCTTTGCCTTTATTTCTCCGGTGCTGCTGCTGCTGCCGCTAGGTTATGAAGTGGCGTTGGGCGGCTTTATTATGTGCGGCGTGTTGTTCTGCCTGGTCTCTTTCATTGTGAAGAAAGCGGGTACCGGCTGGCTGGACGTGATGTTCCCGCCGGCGGCGATGGGCGCAATCGTTGCCGTCATCGGTCTTGAGCTGGCGGGCGTAGCGGCCAACATGGCAGGCCTGCTGCCGCCGGATGGCCAGTCAGCGGATACCAAAACCATTATTATTTCCCTGGTGACGCTCGGCGTGACCGTATTCGGCTCCGTGCTGTTCCGCGGCTTCCTGGCGATTATCCCGATTCTGATCGGCGTGCTGGTCGGTTATGCGCTGTCCTTCGTGATGGGCGTAGTGGATACCACGCCGATTGCGCAGGCGCACTGGTTCGCGCTGCCAACCTTCTATACCCCGCGTTTCGAATGGTTCGCTATCTTCACTATTTTACCGGCGGCGCTGGTGGTGATTGCCGAGCACGTCGGTCACCTGGTGGTGACGGCGAACATCGTCAAAAAAGATCTGATTCGCGACCCGGGCCTGCATCGCTCAATGTTTGCTAACGGTCTGTCGACGGTGATTTCTGGTTTCTTCGGTTCTACCCCGAACACCACTTACGGTGAAAACATTGGCGTGATGGCGATTACCCGCGTGTACAGCACCTGGGTTATCGGCGGCGCGGCGATTATTGCGATTCTGCTCTCCTGCGTCGGCAAGCTGGCGGCGGCCATTCAGATTATCCCGCTGCCGGTGATGGGTGGCGTGTCTCTGCTGCTGTACGGGGTGATCGGCGCATCCGGTATCCGCGTGCTGATCGAATCGAAAGTGGATTACAGCAAAGCACAGAACCTGATCCTCACCTCCGTGATTCTGATCATTGGCGTCAGCGGCGCGAAAGTACACATTGGCGCGGCCGAGCTGAAAGGTATGGCGCTGGCGACGATCGTCGGTATCTGCCTGAGCCTGGTCTTTAAACTTATCAGCGTACTGCGCCCGGAAGAAGTGGTGCTGGACGCCGCGGACAGCGACGAAGCGAAGTCCTGATCCGCAAACCGGGCGGGATCGCCGCCCGGTTCTCTCATCCGTTATTTCTGTGGTAAACTCTTCACGTTTTTTCGTAAGCCCATGTTGAGGTCTCCTCTGAACGCACCGGCACAGCTCTCTTTGCCACTTTATCTTCCCGACGACGAAACCTTTGCCAGTTTCTTCCCGGGCGATAACCCTTCTTTACTTGCCGCACTGCAAAATGTGCTGCGGCAGGAACATAGCGGATACATCTATATCTGGGCGCGCGAAGGCGCCGGGCGCAGCCATTTGCTGCACGCGGCTTGTGCCGAACTCTCTCAGCGCGGCGACGCGGTTGGCTATGTTCCGCTGGATAAACGCACCTGGTTTGTACCGGAAGTGCTGGAAGGAATGGAGCAGCTCTCGCTGGTCTGTATCGATAATATCGAGTGCGTGGCGGGAGACGAACCGTGGGAGATGGCGATCTTCAACCTGTATAACCGCATTCTGGAATCCGGCAATACGCGCCTGCTGATCACCGGCGATCGTCCGCCGCGCCAGCTGAATTTGGGCCTGCCGGATCTCGCCTCGCGCCTTGATTGGGGGCAAATCTACAAGCTGCAGCCGCTCTCGGACGAAGACAAGCTCCAGGCCTTGCAGCTGCGTGCCCGTCTGCGCGGTTTTGAAATGCCGGACGATGTCTGCCGCTTTATGCTCAAGCGCCTGGACAGGGAGATGCGAACGTTATTCCAGACGTTGGATCAGCTCGATCATGCCTCCATCACCGCCCAGCGTAAGCTGACCATCCCGTTTGTAAAAGAAATTCTGAAACTCTAGGTTTCCTGCGCGCCGTAAGGGCAAAGCTGGAAAGCGCATACCGTCTGGCGCGGACAGCGCCGGAGCTCCGGCATTTCATTGCCGGGGCAAAGCGTGCGTTGTTTGAAATAATCCCACAGCGAAAGGCTATACGGGAACGCGTGCAGCACCTGAATTTTCCTGACTTTCCCGTTCACAACCATGCCAAACGGCGTGCTGTCCATCACCGAACCCTGACGTAAAAAGTAGTCACCTTTACACCAGAGAATCATCTGTAGGTTTTTGGCGCTGACGGCCAGACTATACATGGTCCCGGTATCAGGGCAGACAATGAATTTCTGAATATTCCAGTTCATTTTGCTCCTTATCATCAGGTTTTTTCGTTGTGTAAACGCAGAATTGCCGATGTGAGTTGAACTGTCACCTCAGTTTAAATAGTTTTTAAAAACATGGTGTTATATATAAAAACTGAACGTTCATGACAAACGTTATCAGCGGTAGGCGCAATGTCAGTGCGGCTCGGAGAGAAAGCTGATAGTTAAGCTGAGCTTATCAGAAGGAAATGCCCGGCGTCGCGATGCTCGGCCGGGCGGGGGATTAACTGTTGAGGGACAAATCGTTGAGCAAATGCTGCATCAGCAGCGGAATTGGCCTGCCCGATGCCACGCTTTTGCCGCCTTCACGCCACAGAGCCGTCCCGCTGACGTCAAGATGTGCCCACGGAATATCCGCAGGACAGAAGTGATGCAGCAGCCAGGCGGCAGAAGCGCTGATCGCCGCGTTGTTGGTCGGCGTGTTGCACAGATCGGCAATCGCGCTCTCGGTTTGCTTTTTCAACCGCGCATCGAGCGGCAGCGACCACACTTCATCACCGCTCTGTTCACCGGCCAGGGTTAACGCTGAGCGCAGTGCCTTATCCTGGGTCATCAGTCCGCTCAGCTCATAGCCCAGCGCTTTGACTACTGCGCCGGTAAGGGTGGCTAAGTCGATGATATAACGCGTTTGTGCATGGCGCTGGCTGGCCCAGGCAATGGCGTCCGAGAGCACCAGACGGCCTTCGGCATCGGTGTTGTTGATCTCCACCGTCATGCCGTTGCAGGCGCGCGCCACGCTACCCGGCTGCATGGCGTCCGGGCCGATAGCGTTTTCCGCCAGCGCCAGCACGCCCATCACCCGCACCGGTAACGCCAGCTCGGCGATGCTTAGCATCAAGCCCAGGACGTTGGCTGCGCCGCACATGTCGTATTTCATCGTATACATGCCCGCGCCGTCTTTCAGCCACAGACCGCCGGTGTCGAAGGTGATGCCTTTGCCGACGTAGCTGCGTACCGGGCCATGGCTCGCCCCTTCATAGTGAATCGCCAGCAGGCGCGGCGGACGACTGGCCCCTTTGCCTACCGCGTGCAGCAGACCCAGACCTTGCTCGATAATCGCTTGCTCATCCAAAACCTCACAGTGCAACGCTGGGAAGGCCGCGCACAGGCGCTGCGCTTCTTCCACCACAAACTGCGGTGTGCATTGCTCGGAGGGAATATCCGCCAGACGGCGGGCGGCAGCCATCCCGTTGGCGATGGCCTGCTGTTGCTTAAACAGCGGCTCAAGGTGCGCCAGTTCGCTATCCGGGCAGTAGGCATGAATATGGGTCAGACGCGTATCGTTTTGCGCCGTGGTTTTCAGCCCGAGATCCGTCAGCCGGTGCTGCTGGTTAAACAGAAAGCGCAGGGTTTTCGCCAGTACCGTGTCGTGAATTTGCGTGCAATCCAGCAGTACCTCGCGGCACATCGGTGAAGCAAACAGCGGGCGCAGAAAAGTGAGCAGTGAATCGGTCAGATTGTCCTGCCAGGCGCTTTGCGGCACCAGCGTGATACGGGCGAACGGCCCGCAACCGAAACAGGTATCCGCCAGTTTTCCCTGAGCGGCGCGCGCCGTCATCTCGGCAATCAGCGGGTTATTACGTAGCGCATCCTGCTGGAGCAAGGGGCTATCGGGTCTGGTGATAAGATGACACTGTTCCTGTTCGCTGGGCAGCGCCGTGACTAATCGGTAGTGAATCATCGTTTACTCCTCAATGGGCGCGCGAATGCGATCGGCATAGGCCTGCATCCAGGCGTCGTCCACCGGCTGATAATGGGTTTTCTCTTTGACGCGTTCGGCGCGGAACACCGTGAGCGGCTGGGTAGCGGTCGCGACCACGAAAGAGAAGGTTTTGATGTTGGTCGCGGCACCGAACTCGCCTTTGCGGTTCATACAGACCACGGAGAGATCCCCCGCGCGGCCAAAGCGCGACATCAGCTTATCTTCCAGTTCGTAAACCACGGAATCAGCCGCCTGCTGCGGCGTCATTCCCTGTTCCATACGGCGAACAATTTCATAGCTGGTGCAGCCTTTCATGAGATCTTCGCCCACGCCGGTGGCGGTAGCCGCGCCAATTTGACTGTCGCAGTAGAAGCCAGAGCCGATAATTGGCGAGTCGCCAATCCGCCCGCGCTTTTTCATAAACAGGCCGCTGGTCGAGGTGGCGACGCTCATTGACCCTTTTTTATCGAGAGCAATCACGCCGACGGTGTCGTGGCCATCGTAGGGGCTTAACCCTTTATCCAGCGTTTCGCGACAGCGCTTGCGGTAGTGCTGCATCGCGCGTTCGGTGAGCATTTTTTTCTCGGCGAAGCCCTGGCTCAGCGCCCATTCTCGCGCCCCCTGGCCGACCAGCAGCGAGTTATAGCGCTGGCGGCCCAGGGCCTGGGCGACTTTAACCGGGTTGGCGATGTCGACCAGATTGCCTACGGCTCCAAAGGCCAGGGTGTCGCCGTCCATCCAGGCCGCGTCCAGCTCAACCTCGCCGTTCTCGGTGGGCAGGCCGCCATAGCCCACCGATTTATAGAACGGAAAATCCTCTACCGCGACCACGGCATCCACGACGGACGTTGCTGCTGCGCTACCAGCCGCCAGCGCAGAAGCTGACTCGCCTACGCCTTCCAGCGCCATGCGCCAGGTTGCAATAATTCCCCACATCCTTTGCTACTCCTGTTTTGCTAGCGTGCCGGATTCCTCAACGGCACTGATTTCCGCATTGCGGTACTGCTTGTCGACGATGCGCATAAACGGCAGGTACAGCATCGCGCCAATCAGCAGGTTAATAATTTGCATCACGCTGCCGGAAATATGCCCGGTGACGATAAATCCGCTGATGACCGGCGGCAGCGTCCACGGGATAAACACCCCGGTAGTGACCGCAACCGCACCGATTTTCATCGCCAGATACTGGATGGTCACCAGCACCAGCGGTACCAGGTTGAACGGAATCAGCATGATTGGGTTCATGATCACCGGCAGGCCAAACAGCACCGGTTCATTGATATTAAAGATGGAAGCCCCCGCGCCCAGACGCGCCACTTCGCGCATGTTTTTACTGCGGGCGAAAATCAGCATTGCGATGACCAGCGACAGCGTGGCTCCGGCGCCACCCATCCAGATCATGTCGAAGAACTGTTCGGTAATAATATGCGGCGGCGTGACGCCCGCCTGAATGGCGGCGATGTTGTCGGTCTGGTTTTCCATCCACAGCGGACGGATGATGCCGTTGACCATGGAACCGGAGTTAATCCCCACCGACCACAGAATCGTGATGCTGAATACCGTCATCAGCGCGCCAAAGTAGGAGGTGCCGAAATGACGAACCGGGGTGGCGACGACGTCGTAAATAAATTGGTGAATGGTGTTGTAGTGGGTGTTTTCAAAGCCGATGCGGATAGCCAGCACCAGAATCATCACCACCAGCGCGGGGATCAACGCGGCAAATGATTCCTGCACCGCGGGCGGTACCCCTTCGGGCATTTTGATCACCAGCTTTTTGCGCTTCAGCCAGCAGAACAGCTCCGTCCATAGCAGCGAGCCAATCATGGCGACGAACAGCCCTTTGGTGCCAATCCATTCTACCGGCATCACGGTAATGCCGCCGTTCTCGGCGACCTTAATAAACGGTGTCAGGATAAGGAAGCACACCAGCGCGAGGATGCCGCTGGAGATTTTGTCATCGCCGTAGTGCTCCGCCAGACGGTAGGCAACGAGGAAGCTAATAAACAGCGACATGGTGGAGAAGACCGCGTTAAACGGAATCTCGATAATGGCGCTCCAGCTGGCGCCAAAAGTGCTGGACATAAACTGCTGATAGCTCTGATTCGGGAACGACGAGATAACCAGCAGGATAGAGCCGACGATAATGAACGGCATAAAGGAAACATATGCGCCGCGGATGGCGCCGAGATGACGTTGCTGTGCGGTTTTCGCCGCAATCGGCATCAATTTCTCTTCTAAAAATCCCAGAACATTGTTCATTGTGAACTCCGTATAAGATTAACGGACATTGTGTGTGTTATGTAATAGAAAACGACGAGGGGATTATCGGAGAAAGGTGGAGGCAGAAAGGTGAATCGGGTCACAATGCATCGACTTAACCCATATAAATCTCATATGATTAGTTACTTATTTTTTAAGGAGTGCCATGGAAATTAAGCTGCACGCTAATGCGACGACGACGCCTCGTATCCGCAAATATCTCCAGGAATCGAATAAAAGTGACCGTGAACTGGCAGTTGAGCTGGGTATTTCCGTGACGACGGTTCGCCGTTGGCGTAATCGCGAGCAGACGGCAGATCGAAGTACGACGCCAAAGGTTGTACACAAAGCGATGAGACAAGAACAGATTGTATTGATTAACGCCCTGCGTGAAATTCTTAGCGCGCCGTTGGACGATCTGCTGTTTATCGTGGTGGAAGGTTTAGGCATTCCGCTGTCACGGGCGACGCTTAGTCGTTATCTGGCGCCATCTTATTCGAAAACGGCTGAACAGGCGCTACAGGGTAAGAAGGCGCTCAAGGCGGGAATGCGGCCGCAGACGCTAACGCTGCACTACCGCGCGTTGTCGCTGCATATGGATGATGATGGCGATCATCACCTGCTGTGGGCGCAGGAGCCGGTGAGCGGTTGGTGCACGGCGCGGATCTATTCGGGGATGTCGTCGCCACTGGTGATTCACTGGCTGGATGAGGTGCTGGCGCAGTTCCCGGGTGATATCCAATCTGTTGAGATTAAAAGTGACGAGTGGCTGAATGATGCATATATCGCCACGCTGCGCCAGCATCTGGCTGAGCGAGGAATAAACGCCAGCGTCATGCCCTCGGGCGAAAAACGGCAGGCGGTCACGGTAACCTCACCGCTGCCAGAGATTATTCCAGCGGCAAGCATCTACACGCCGGATGAGCTGGCGTGCAGGTTGTGTGGGTTATTTAACGGCGGGAAACAACAGAAAAAGCTGGGGAATATGACGCCGCAGGCTTTTCTGGAAGCGCTGCGGCCTTAAGGCGAATTAGCCCACAATCTCTAACACCTGCTCTGGCGGGCGGCCAATGCGCGCCTGGCCGTTTTTGACGACAATAGGACGCTCAATCAGCTTCGGGTTCTCAACCATCGCCTGGATAAGCTGCTCTTCGCTCAGTTGGCTATCGGCGAGGTTCAGCGATTTGTAGAGATCTTCTTTCTGCCGCATCAGCTCGCGGGCGCTGCTGAGGCCAAGCATCTTAATCAGCTTAGCCAGGGTTGCGGCGTCTGGCGGCGTGTCGAGGTAAAGCACGACGTTAGGGTCAATGCCGTTATCTTTCAGCAGGCTCAAGGTCTCGCGGCTCTTTGAGCAGCGCGGGTTGTGGTAAATCGTGACCGAATCCGTCATCGTCTCTCCTGTTACATTTTCTGATAAGGGCGGAAGCGTTCCTGCAGTTCTCGCAGCTGGTCGATGCGCGCATCGTAGCGCGCCTGCTGCAGGCTGCGTAATTTCACCTGCGCGCTGGCGGCGCTCAACAGGGAAATTGCCTGGTCGAGCCGACCGACCAGCGCCATATTTTCGGCGCGTGCGGCCAGCTCCTGGTCGCGGTTGCCGAGCTTCGCTTCCGCCTGGGCCAGCAGATCCCAGCCGTTGGTATCATCTTTGTTATTAAAGGTGTAGCGGTTAAGAATGGTGGCCGCTTCGCCAGCTTGCCCGCCTTCTAACAGGGCGTTAGCCAGGTTAAGCTGGAGGACCGGGTTAGTGCGCAGTTCGCGGGCATTTTTCAGCCGGCTAATTGCCTCGTTGGTTTTGTTCTGGCCCAGGTCGATATCGGTGGCCAGATCCAGGAACCAGGCGTTTTGGCCGTCGGCGCTGAGCAGCGGCTGGAGCAGCTTGCTGGCTTCGGCGTAATTTTTGGCTTCCATGGCCAGCAGCGCGCGGCCGTACTGGGCGGCGTGCTGTTCGCGCACGTTGCCTTTCGACCAGCTGTCGAGCAGGTCGCTGCCGAGCTGGTTTTGCCCGTTGTTGTACATGCCAAGCGTACGCGCTTTAGCAAAGTAGAAGTCGGCGGAAGACTGTACCACCACCGGACGCATCTGGTTGGCGCGGTTACGCGCATCGGACAGACGGCTCTCGGGTAAGGGGTGGGTTAACAGCATTTCCGGCGGACGTGAGGAGTAGCGTGACTGATCGAGCAGCTTCTCCATAAATGCAGGCATGGCCTGCGGGTCGAAGCCGGCGCGCTGAAGTACCTGAATACCGATGCGGTCGGCTTCTTCTTCGTTCTGGCGGGTAAAGCTGATCATGCCCTGTTGGGTGCCGGCTAAGGTACCGCTCAGCGCCGCCATCCCGGCCTGCGGGCTGGCCATCGCCAACAGAATAGAACCGAGTGCGCCGACCCACGTCAGCGGAGCATTGCGTTTTTGATCTTCCATCGCGCGCGCCAGGTGGCGTTGGGTGACGTGGGAGATTTCGTGCGCCATGACCGACGCCAGTTGGCTTTCGTTATCTGAGTAGCGGAACAGCGCCGAGTGCAGCACGACATTGCCGCCGAAGAAGGCGAAGGCGTTAATGTCGTCGTTATTGATCAGATAAAAATGGAACGGGGTGCGCACGGAAAAAGCGTGCGAGACCAGCCGCATACCCAGTGAGTTAATGTACTGCACCAGCAGCGGATCGTTAATCAGCGGCGCGCTTCCGCGCAGTTGTCGAACATAGTAATCCCCCATCTGCATCTCCTGACCAATGGAGAGCGTGCTTCCTGCGGATGTACCCATGTCCGGCAGATTATCCGTTGTGTCCGCGAAGGCGGGGGCAATCTGGCCGAAAGCGAGCGTCGCAATAAGGGATGCCAACAGCGTTTTTTTCAACTGCCTGAACATAACCTCTGTCCTGTAATGTGGGATGTGCCTGTTTTGACCAACAGCATAATGTTACGTTCCATTATGGGCTACTTTGGCAGTGTATCTATCTGATCACGGGTTGAAAACGATAATCACCAGATTGCAGGGATAAAAATAAAAAGCGGAGTCTTTTTTGTGACACTTAGATACAATTCATGTTCTGTATGAACGCGATAGGCTTCAGGGAATAGATTTATGCTCGAGATGTTGATGCAATGGTACCGCCGCCGGTTCAGCGACCCGGAGGCCATCGCGCTGCTGGTCATCCTGGTGGCCGGGTTTTGCATTCTGTTTTTCTTCAGTGGCCTGCTGGCGCCGCTGCTGGTTGCACTAGTGCTGGCTTACCTGCTGGAATGGCCGACGGTTCGCCTGGAGCGCCTGGGCTGGTCGCGCACCTGGGCGACCAGCGTGGTGCTGGTGCTGTTTGTCGGCATCCTGCTGCTGATGTCCTTCGTGGTGATGCCGATTGCCTGGCAGCAGGGGATATACCTCATTCGCGATATGCCAGGCATGCTCAACAAACTCTCTGATTTTGCCGCCACCCTGCCGCGTCGCTATCCGGCATTGATGGATGCCGGGATTATCGACGCCATGGCCGAAAACATGCGCACCCGCATGCTGACCATGGGCGACTCGGTGGTGAAATACTCGGTTGCCTCACTGGTGGGGCTGCTGACGCTGGCGGTCTATCTGGTGCTGGTGCCGCTGATGGTCTTCTTCCTGGTCAAAGACAAGGAGCAGATGCTCAACGCCGTGCGTCGCGTGCTGCCGCGCAACCGCGGGCTGGCGGGGCAGGTGTGGAAAGAGATGAACCAGCAGATCACTAACTACATTCGCGGCAAGGTGCTGGAGATGATCGTCGTCGGCGTCGCCACGTGGCTCGGGTTCCTGATGTTTGGCCTTAATTACTCGCTGCTGCTGGCGGTGCTGGTGGGCGTGTCGGTACTGATTCCGTATATCGGCGCATTTGTGGTGACCATTCCGGTCGTCTGCGTGGCGCTGTTCCAGTTTGGCCTCGGCACCGAGTTCTGGAGCCTGTTTGCGGTCTACCTGATTATTCAGGGGCTGGACGGCAACCTGCTGGTGCCGGTGCTGTTCTCTGAGGCGGTGAACCTGCATCCGCTGGTGATCATTCTCTCGGTGGTGATTTTTGGCGGCCTGTGGGGATTCTGGGGCGTGTTCTTCGCCATTCCGCTGGCCACGTTGATTAAAGCGGTCGTGCACGCCTGGCCGGATGGGCTGGTGGCGGATGACGACGCCGACGGTCTGAGTACCAACAAAGCCGACGAGCAGCGCTGATACGGTTACGCATGATGCCGCTGCAGGCGAACCAGCGCCAGCAGCAGCAACCCGCCGCCGATCAGATTACCCAACACCAGCGGGAAGAGATTCCCGGCCAGTAAATAGCCTGCGCTGAGCGCGTTATCGCTGCCGCTCAGCAACCCGAAACGGGCGGGAGCAAAAGACTGAACGGCGATGGCCAGCGGTAGCAGAAACAGGCTAACCATACCGTGTGCCGCGCCGCTGGCGGAAAACAGGCTCAGCGGCAGCAGCATCGCGAGAATTTTATCCGTCAACGAATGGAAAGCGTGGCTGATTGTCACGGCAAAGCATAAGAGTAAATTGCCGACCATCCCGAGCCCAAGGTTGGTGATAAACGTGTCGCCCGGATGATGCGCCGATATTTGCAGTACCCGCAACCCCCAGCGGCCGTCGCCGCCCGTGCACAGACCGGAAAACCACATGAGCGCGGCCAAAAAGAGTACGCCTCCCGTATTTCCGGCGCAGACAATCAGGCCGCTGCAGAGCGCTTCGCGTGGGCTAATATAGCCACCCGCGGCTGCGGCGGTCGTGGCGAGCATAGACGGAAACAGTTCAGCGCCGCCCAGTACGACCGGAATCAAACTCAGCGTGAAGCACAGGCCGCTGGCCAGTACGCTGACCAGCGTGTTGGGCTGCTGGCTGAGGGAAACGTAGAACGCGGCGGCGATGGCGATAAAAATACCGGCGCTGGCGGCCAGCACAAAGCGCTGCGCCGGGCTCTGTTCCGCCCGTGCCATTCCGGCGCGGCTGGCGACGGCCAGTAGCGAGTGCGGGAGGTCATGACGGCGACTTTTCATGGTGGGCTTCCTGCCTGTCTATAAGACTTCTCGTGGTGAGATACCTAAACGCTGCATGCGCGAGAGCAGCGTGGTGCGCTTCATCCCCAGCCTGTTCGCCGCCCCTCGCGGCCCGGCGACAATGCCGTTGCTTTCCCGTAGCGCCTGCACAATAACGCGTCGCTCTTCGTCGTCGTTTTCCGGCGGCCCGGGATGCAGCATTTGCTGTACCGGGTTGACCGCGGGCGGTTCGACGTTCTTAAACGTTGGCAACAGACGCGTTGATTGCTGAGTCAGGTGCAGGTTCAGGGTGGTGTCGCGCGTCAGTAAGACGGCGCGCTCAATCACGTTCTCCAGCTCCCGCACGTTGCCGGGCCAGTCATAGGAGACCAGCTGTTCGAGCGTCTGTGGCGAAATATTGTCGATGGTGCGGTTCATGCGCAGGGCGAGCTTGCGGGTAAAATATTTTGCCAGCAGCGGAATATCTTCCGGGCGCTCGCGCAGCGGCGGAAGCTCAAGAGGAAAGACGTTCAGACGATAGAAGAGGTCGTCGCGGAACTCGCGGTTATCGACCATCTGGCGGAGGTCGCGGTTGGTGGCGGCAATCACTCTGACATTAACGTTGATGGTGCGGCTGCCGCCCAACCGCTCAATCTCTCGTTCCTGCAGCACCCGCAGCAGCTTAGGCTGTAGCTCCAGCGGCAAATCGCCGATTTCATCCAGAAACAGCGTCCCGCCGTCGGCGATTTCAAACCGCCCCTTGTGGGTGTTGATGGCGCCGGTAAACGCCCCTTTATCGTAGCCGAAAAGCTCGCTCTCCAGCAGGCTGGCGGGAATTGCCGCGCAGTTGATTTTGATCAGCGGTTTATCGTGACGGTTGCTGAGCTGATGTACCGCTCTGGCGATAATCTCTTTTCCCGTCCCGGTTTCGCCGCAAATCAGCACCGTACTGTCGCTTTGCGCGACGATATCGACCTGCTGCAACAGGTCGTGCATCGCCTGGCTCTGGTAAATAATATCGCCTACGCCCATGCTCGACAGCAGCTGCGCGCTCAGCTGGCTGTTCTCTTGCTTGAGGCTCTCTTTCAGCGCGGTCATGCTGCTCCAGGCATCGGCGTTATCGACTGCGATAGCGATGCGATCGGCAATCTGCTGTAGCAACGCGCCATTTTCGCGTTCAAACGGCGTCGTCGAGGCATGGGCGAGCAGCAGCACGCCCGGCGTGTGGTTGCCGAAGGTGAGTGGCAGCACCAGAATGTTACTCAGGCCGCGATGAGCCGCTTCGTAAAGTAACGGGTCGTTTTGCCAGCACTTGCTGTCATCCTGCTGATACAGCTGCGGTTGGTTCTGCGTCATTGCCTGAGTGAGGACCGGGCTCATCTCCTGCAAAATATAGTGCTGGCTTCTCGGCCCCTCTTCGCAGAACTCGGTATAGTGAACGCTGTGCTTTCCGGGCCTGCCGTTGTCACGCAGAATGATCCCGATGGCGCTGATGCCAAAATAGTGGTGAATCTCTCGCGCCACATCGCTCACCAGCTCCTCCATCTCCAGATGCGAGAGCACCGAGTTGGTGATATCGACCAGAATCTGGTGGTGGTCGCGCTCCTGGGCCAGCGTTTGCAGGCTGGCGCGCAGTATCTCCTGCTGCAGAAAATTTTCCAGCACCGGCCTTGCCAGCCGCGCCAGCCATGAAAAGAGTTGTGTATCCTGCGGCGTATACCGGCCGCCGTCGCAGCGAATAAAGCGCAGCTCCGCCATCAGCGCGTTGCTGAGTAAAATCATATGAATCGAGCTGTCGCTACACTCTCCCTGCCAGCCGTGGCTGCTGCAGGCCACGCTGCCATCATCAAAGCAGCGGTAATAAAAGCCGCTATCAATAAAATGCAGCTCGATAAGCTGAACCCGATTGAACGGCGGGGGCAAAGGAATAAACGCCCGCAGCAGCGAGGCTTTGTCGCTCTGCTGGCGGAGATGTTGTAGTACCGTATTCACTGATTCTTTTAATGACATACCCGGAAGCGGGGCGATATTAGCCTCGTCGAACTGAGTCATCCGCAATCCTTTTTACTGGTAGCGTGTGGCGCAAGGGGCGCGTCGCGGCTAAAAAATGAGCTTATAATAACCATGCTAACTATATTGTTATCTGTTTCACGTCTATGGCCTCGTGTCAGGCAATATGTCTGGCCAGCAGATAAATAGCGGGCTCATAGGCAATGTCGTCGAGCAGTGAAAGCATGTCTTTGCTGAATGCCTGCTGCTCGGAAGAGGTATCGTCAGCCAGCGGGGCCAGCGCGTGCCGCAGCAGCGAGAGGTGACTGGCGTCGATAATGATTTCACCGAACGTCAATACGCCCAGCATTTTGCGCTGTGCCTGTTCGTCTGCCAGCTGCTGCGCCCATTTGCGGTATTCGACCAGCGGGCAGCGTAGCGCCACCCGCAGGCAGTCAATGATGCCGACGTGATGGCCGATCGCCAGCGAGTAGTACATCACCTGACGATGCTGCTCCGGTAGCGTGGTGCTGCTGTCGATAAACTTTTGCCGTAGCGTCCAGAAGACGATTTCGCCTTTTTCTTCAACCACGCTGTGCCTCCAGAATGCGCAAAAGCTGATGGACGATATCATTTAAGCGCGGATCGTCAGCCTGCTGCAGCCAGATGTCGACCAACTCGCCGGAGGGATCTTCGCGTAGCGTATTAAACAGTCCGTTGCAGATTTCCGTTCCCTGACGATAGCCCGCCAGCCGCCGGGCTTCACGTTCGATGGCAATGCGCAGGGCGCTGGCTATCGACGGCTGGCGTAGCTGCGCGGGTTCAGCCGCGTTAACGCACTCCTCGGCGTGGATCTTCTGCTGCAACAGCCCCAGCGCGACGGCGAAACCGTGGATAGTGGCCGCCGGCGTTGGCGGGCAGCCGGGGATCCAGACATCTATGGGTACGATGGTGTCGCTGCCGCCCCACACGCAGTAGAGATCGTGAAAGATACCGCCGCTGATCCCGCACGCGCCGTAGGAAATACAGATTTTGCGATCGGGCGCAGCATGATAGGCGCGTAATGCCGGCATCCGCATCGCACGGGTCACGGCGCCGGTGAACAGCAGGATATCCGCATGACGCGGAGAGGCGACGACCTTAATCCCGAAGCGTTCGGCGTCGAACAGCGGCGTAATGGCGGAAAAAATCTCAATCTCACAGCCGTTGCAGCCGCCGCAGTCCACCCGGTAAACGTAGGCGGAGCGACGGATATCCTTGAGCAGCAGGCGCTTCATCGCCTGCGTCTGCTCGTCAATAATCAGGGGCTGGCTGGTATGATGCGGGTGTACAACCTGTGGCGTATTCATCGTTGCTCCTTATTCGAAAAGGAGAGTGTGAGCCCATCGCAGCCGGCGAGGGCCGCACGTTGCTTGCACTGGGGGCAAACCGCCGACTGCTGACGCAGCAGCGACAGGTTGGCGGCATCTTTTTGCTGCTGTACCAGCAGCGCAACCGCCAGCGCGATGGATTTTTCCACCGTGAAAGGCCGTTGGCATACGCGACAGCGCTGTAGCGTAAAGCGTGCGCGGGTGTAGAGATCGTCTTTACGCAGCACCGTGAGTTCGAAGTTTTCCGACAGTCGGATGGCGTGCGTCGGGCAGACTTCCTCGCAGCGTCCGCAGTAAATGCAGCGTCCCAGATACAGCTGCCAGGTGCGGGTATCGCTTTGGGTGTCGGTTTCCATCGTCAGTGCATTGGCCGGGCAGGCGGTGACGCAGGCGGCGCAGGCGATACACTGCTGCGCATTCAGCTCTGGTTTCCCGCGAAAGCCGGGGCACACCTCCAGCGGGGCAAAGGGATATTTCACCGTTGCTTCGCCGGTGCCTACGATGGTTTTGAGTAATTTCAGCATCGATTCGGTCCTTACTTCAGCGGTGAGTGGCGACGTTCCCGCCCGTAGCGCTCAAGATCTTTGTACGGCACGGTTGTCTGCCTGCGCTTGTGCACATCGACCAGCGTGACGCGATCGGTGCAGGAGTAGCAGGGGTCGAGGCTGCCGATAATCAGCGGTGCGTCGGAGACCGTGTTGCCGCGCAGCATGTAACGCAGTACCGGCCAGTTGGCGTAAGTGGCGGCACGGCAGCGCCAGCGGAAGAGCTTCTGGTTATCGCCAAGCATGCTCCAGTGCACGTCTTCGCCGCGCGGCGCCTCAACGTAGCCAAGGGCAAAGGCGTGCGGTCGATAGCTGAATCCTTCGGTTAATAGCGGCGTATTGGGCAGGTTGTCGAGGGCAAACTCCAGCATCATCAGCGAATCGAAGGTTTCTTTTACCCTGACCATGACGCGGGCAAAAACGTCGCCGCTGTCCATGCTGAACAGGGTTTTCGGCAGGTTGCCGTAGTTGGCGTAAGGGTGATCGAAGCGCAAATCCCGCGCGAAGCCACTGCCGCGGATCAACGGCCCGACCGGGCTGTAATCGCGCGCTATCTGGCGGTCGAGGATACCGACGCCCTGGGTACGCTGCGCCATATTGGGCGTCGCCAGCAGGATCTCGACCAGATCGGACACTTCAGCACGCATTTCCCGCACCAGCTTCAGCGTTTGCAGACGCTGCTCTTTGAGAATATCCCGGCGTACGCCGCCAATCAGGTTCAGACCGTAGGTTTTACGCGAGCCGGTGAGTAGTTCGGCCATGGTCATCGACTTTTCTCGTACGCGGAAAAACTGCATAAAGCCGGTATCAAAGCCGACAAAGTGGCAGGAGAGGCCTAGATTCAATAAATGGCTGTGCAGGCGTTCAACCTCCAGCAGCACTGAGCGGATAGCGTGCGCCCGCGGCGGCACGATAATCCCCAGCGCGTTTTCCACCGAACTGGCGTAAGCGACGCTGTGGGCGAAACCGCAGATGCCGCAGACGCGATCGGATAAAAACGTCACTTCGTTGTAGCCCATGCGCGTTTCCGCCAGCTTCTCCATGCCGCGATGGACGTAGAACAGGCGATAGTCGGCATCGACAATCCGCTCGCCGTCGACGAACAGACGGAAGTGTCCTGGTTCATCGGAGGTTATGTGCAGCGGGCCAATGGGAATAATACGCGCGTCGCGGTCGCCCTCGTTCACAAAGGGATAGCTTTCCGCATCGTCAGTGGTCTGCGGGCGCAGACGGTAGTCCATGGCGTCTTTCCGCAGCGGATGCATATCTTCCGGCCAGTCGTCCGGCAGCACCAGACGGCGTTGGTCCGGCAGACCGACCGGGATCAGCCCGTACATATCGCGGATCTCGCGCTCGCCCCAGACGACGGCGGGAACGCGCGGTGTGACCGAGGGAAACTCGCGGCTGGTCGCGTCCACCAGCGCTTTCACTACCACCCAGCACTTCTCTTCCCCCTCCATCGACAGGGCGTAATAGACCGCATAGTGACCGTTCAGCTCACGCTCATCGTTGCCGAACAGCACCGGCAGCCAGCCGTCGTGTTGATAGTAGAGAAAGTGGACGACCTCTGGCAGTTGGTGGGTTTTTACCGTGATGGTCAGCTGGTTGTGGGTCTGCCGCACCGCCTCCAGCACCGCGCCGGGAAACTGCTGCTTGACTGCCGCAAGGTAAGCCTCGCCTCGCGGCGCCGAGTCATTAACGCTGTCCAGATAGTTCACTTTTACTCTCCGATGCAGATGCGGTAGTTGCGGGAAAAAGGGATTGCCAGTGGCTAAGAGAAATGGGTTTGTCTGCCGACCCCGACAGGACGATGGCCGAGGCGTTCTCCAGCATGCGAGCAACCGGCTGTGGGATGCAGGTGCCCATGAGCAGCATCATGAAAAGCAGCAGCACCATTGGTGCGGTGGTCTGCCAGCCTAATTCGCCCCGGCTCACCGCCTCGGGCGGGCGAGCAAACAGCAGGCGGGCGATCATGCGAATCAGCCCGGCCAGCACCAGCGTCAGCAACAGGAGCAGCACAATGGTCAGCGCCACGTGGCCGCGAGCCAGCCCAGCGGTAACGGTCATAAATTCGCTGAGGAAAATGTTGAACGGCGGCATCCCGCCCAGCCCGAGCGCGCCGCCGGCCAGCAAGACGGCGCTGAGCGGCATAATTCTCAGCATCCCGCACACCACGTCGAGGTTGCGGGTGCCATACTTCAGCAGCACGTTACCCGAGCCGCAGAACAGCAGCGTTTTCGCCAGGCTGTGGTTGAGGGTGTGCAGCAGTGCCGCCAGCACGCCGAGCGGCCCGCCGATCCCCAGCGCCACCACGATAAGCCCCATGTTTTCCACGCTGGAATAGGCCAGCAGTCGCTTCATATCCTGCTGGACGAGGATAAACAGCGCGGCAACCGCCACCGACAGCAGGCCGAAGATCAGCAGCAGCCTGGCGGGAAGGCCGCTGTCGACCGCGTGGCTAATCAGGATGTAGTAGCGAATCAGCACCAGCAGCGCGCAGTTCAGCAGCACCGCCGACAGTAGGGCGCTGACCGGGCTTGGCGCCTCGCTGTGGGCATCCGGCAGCCAGGCGTGCATCGGGAAGAGGCCGGTTTTGGTGCCAAAACCGATGAGGATAAAGACAAAGGCCAGCAGCATCAGCGTGGGGTCGAGGCTGGCGGCATGTTTCAGCACTTCCGTCCACAGAATCGACTGTTCCGGGTCAGGCATGATGCTGACGGCGTTGGCATATACCAGCACGGTACCGAACAGGCCAAAGGCGACGCCGACGGTACAAATAATGATGTATTTCCACGCCGCCTCCAGCGATGAACGCTGGCCGTAAATGCCCACCAGAAACGCTGAACTCAGGGTGGTCGCCTCAATGGCCGCCCACATCACGATCAGGTTATTGCTGGTGACGACCAGCAGCATGGTAAACAGGAACAGGTGAAAAAAGCCGTAGTAGTGGCAGAGCGTGGCTGGCGAAATCTCGCCGTGTTCCACTTCATGACGCATATAGCCGATGGAGTACAGGCCGGTCAGAAAGCCGATAATACCAAGGATGGCGAGAAACAGGCCGCTCAGACTATCAATATGCAGCCAGCGCAAAGGGGAGAATATCTCTCCCTCGTCGAGCGCGGTGGCGACCGTGAGCTGCGACACCGCCAGCAGCAGCGTGATGCCTGAGGTATGCAGCAGGGTGACGGCCCGATGTTGCCCGTCGCCAAGCCAGCGGCAGGCGAAGCAGAGCAGTGAAATAACCAGCGGCGTCAACAGCAGCGAGGTGAGCATGACAGAGTGACTCATTTGTTATCCCTTCAGCGCAGTCAGGTCGTTGGCATCCAGCGTGCCGTGAGTGCGCCCTATTTTTCTTGCCAGCACCACCATCACCACGACGGCGAAAATGGCATCGGTCGCAATACCGATTTCCACCAGCTCAGGTGCGCGCCAGGCGAGCAGCGCCAGCACCAGATGCGAGCCGTTTTCCATCAGGCAGTAGCCAAAAATCTGCCGCAGGATGTTGCGCTGGCTGATGATGCACAGCAGCCCCAGCAGAAAATGCCCCAGCGCCACCGCCAGCGCCGGTTTTAGCGCGGCGGCCATTGGCAGGCGAACAGGCTGCACGACAAAAGCGCACAGTAAGACGATCAGCGCCGCCAGCAGCGCCATCGTCACCGGGCTGAAAAGTGTCTGTTCAGCGCGTACGGGCGCCATTTTTCGCAATGCATAGCCCATAATCAGCGGCACCAGCACCACCTTGGTAAGCAGGGCGCTGAAGGCCCACATCATCAACTGCTCGGCAGCGAAGACCTGCGACAGGGTGAAAAAGAGGGTTACCAGCACCAGCGATTGCACGGCGTATAGCGCGCAGGAGAGGTGATAGGGTTTCGCGCAGATCACCAGCAGCGAGGTCAACATCATTAGCCCGGCCAGATTGTTGGTCAGCCATATTCCGGTCATTTTTAACCTCCTTATTGAAGCCAGCTGGCGGCGATGACGCTGGAAACCAGCGACATCACGATTAAAACAAGCAGCACCAGGCGCATCGACAGCGGCAGGGGCGCGGCGTGAACGACCTCTTCGCTCGCTTTGCCCGGCACCACCCGACCAAACCAGTAGATCAGCCAGCCGAAGCTGGCCACGGATTCGATCAGCGCCAGCACCATGATGGGCAGCAGCAGCCAGTGCTGGCTGGAGAGGGCAAAACCGGCGGCGAGGAGCGGATATTTGCTAAAGAAACCGTTGAACGGCGGCACGCCGGTTATCGCCAGCGCCGCCACGCAGAAGCCGACGCCAACCAACGGCAGAGTGGTGAGCACCCCGCGCAGCCGAGGCAGCAGCCGTGTGCCGCAGCTATAGCTCAGCGCGCCAGCGACGAGGAAAAACAGACTCTTGGCGAAGGCGTGGTTGACGATGTAGGCGATGCCGCCGCTGAACGCGAGGGGGGAGCCGAAAACGGAGAGCGATAGCGCCAGAAAAATGTAGGCCAGCTGGGTGATCGTTGACCAGGCCAGCAGCCGCTTCATATCCTGCTGCGGTAGATACATCAGGAAGCCGTATATCAGCGTGACCAGCGCCATAATAACGCCAACCCAGCCGATCGCCGTCGGCACGTTACCGCCGTCGAGAATGGCGCGGGCGAAAATGTAGACGCCCACTTTAACCATCGACGCGGCGTGCAGATAGGCGCTGACCGGCGTCGGCGCTTCCATTGCATCCGGCAGCCACGCCTGGAGCGGCAGTTGGGCTGATTTTCCCCACGCGGCGAACAGAATACCGCCATAGACCAGATAGCGAGCATCGCCCTCTAGCTGGCTCATGGCGCTGAGCGCAAAGGTGCCGGTTTGTAAAAACAGCGTGGCGGCGGCAAGGTACAGTCCCAGAGAAGCAAGATGGGTAATCAGCAGCGCCTTTAGCGCCGAACGCTGCGCCTTCTCGCTTTGGTAGTAGCTAATCAACGCCCATGAACAGCCGCCGGTGATTTCAAAAAACAGCAGCTGGCCGAGGATTGTGGCCGAGAGCACCAGCCCGGACATCGCGCCGATAAAGATCAGCAGAAAGGCGTAATAGCGATTGCCGCCATCGTGCGGATGCTCGCGGTTTTGCGCGGTGAGGTAGCCGGTGGAGTACAGCGCGACCAGCAGACCGAGGAACACGACGACGAACAGAATCAGCGTGCTGACGCGATCGATAACGAAACCGAACAGCGCGGTATCGCCAATGCTGGCGAGGGGAATTAGCGTGGCCGTTTTGCCGCTGCAATAAAACGCGGCGTTGAGCGCCAGCATCGCGAGGGTCGCTAACCCGGCAAACAGCGTGCCCAGCCTGGCTGCCTGCTTCTGCGGGGCCAACGACACGACCAGCGCGCCGATAAACGGCAGTAGCAGCGTCGTTAAAGCAAGATTTTCCATAGTGTAACGGTGCTCCTTACAGACCGGTTAGCCAGAAAACATACGACAGTGCGGCCAGGCTAAAACCGAGCCAGGTCAGATGGTGGGTCAGCAAAAAGCGGCCGCGGGCAAGGGCGTTTTCCACCACCGAGGCCAGCGCAAACAGCACCAGCACCTTCAGCAGCGTCACGACCAGCGACAGCAACAGGCTACCGACGCTGAGCGTGACGGCGCTGCCGAAGGGGAAAAAGAGGGCGATAAATAACGAGGCCATCACCACCTGTTTGAGCCCTAGCCCCCACTTCACCAGCGCCAGCCCGGCGCCGGAGTATTCTGTCAGCGGCCCTTCCTGTAGCTCCTGCTCCGCTTCCGCGACGTCAAAGGGGATTTTGCCCATTTCGATAAAGCAGGCGAACCCACAGGCCAGTAGCGCCAGCAGCGTTGCGACAGGCGAAACCCAGCCGTTTGCCAGCGCGTTGCTGATGATGGCGATATGGGTTGAGCCCGCGATCAACGCCAGCACCAGAAGGGCAAGGATGAGCACCGGTTCGACCAGCACGCCCAGCGTTAACTCGCGACTGGCGCCGAGCCCGGCAAACGGGCTGCCGGTGTCCAGCCCTGAGAGGGCGAAGAAAAAGCGAAATAGCGCCAGCAGGTAAATCAGGGTGATCAGGTCGCCGCCGCCGGTGAAAAGCGAGGCGCGGACAAAAAGCGGCAACGTCGTCGCCACTACCAGCATGCTGCTGAGCAGCACCCAGGGCATCAGGCGGAACATCAGCCCGGAAGAGGCGGGGGCAACCTCCTGACGTTTCAGCAGCTTGCTGATATCCCGGTAGTCCTGCCAGATGCCGGGCCCCTGGCGGGAGTGCATTCGGGCGCGAATCTGGCGCGAGACGCCGGTGAAAAAAGGCGTGAGCGCCAACAGTATCACCGCCTGAATCAGCGCCATAATCAGCAGGTATCCGGTGGAAAGAGTGTGGGTCATCGTCATATCCTCAGACGCCAATGGTCAGTAGCAGGATCAGCAGCGCGGCGATCACATACAGGCAATAGAGTCGGAAATCGCCGCTTTGAAGATGCTGAACGATCAGCGCCAGCCGCTGCGTCAGACCAACGGTCGGGCGAATAATGCGCTCGTCCCAGAACGGCTCGGCGCGCCGTGCCGCTGACGTTGCGTGCGCCAGTCCGCGAGACATCGTCGGGGCCGGATCGCAGCGTTGACGCAGTTGATAAAGCGTGGAGAACATCACCCGCAGCGGCTGGGTAACGCTGCTGGCTGAGGGCGCCATCGCGCTCTCCCAGCCGTAACCGCAGGCCCACGCATCGCCGCCGCGACGAAACGTGCCCCGGCTCGGGCGGTTTATCAGCCAGAACACGCCGGGAATGAGGGGCAGTGCGATAAGTAGCAGAAGAATGAGCGAAGGCGTCAGCAGGGTATCGTGCAAGCCGCCGGGTATCAGCGCGGCGCCCTGCGCAGCGGGCGGCGTGGCTGTCGCAATAAGCGAGGCGACAATCTGCATTATCTGGGGGGCAATCCAGACCGCGCCGACGCCGCTGAGGACGCAAAGCGCGGCCAATATCAACATGGCGGCGACCATCGGCCACGGAACTTCGCGCGCCCGTTCCGCCGCTTCGCTACGCGCTGCGCCGCAGAAGCTGATGCCATAGACATTGACGAAGCACATGGCCGCTAGCGCGCCGGCCAGCGCCAGCGTGACGATAGCGACAGGTCCGGCAAGGCGCAGCGCCACATCGCTGAAATGGGTCATGGCGAACAGCGATTGATAGATATACCACTCGCTGACAAAACCGTTCAGCGGCGGCATCGCGGAGATCGCCAGGCAGCCGATGGCGAATGCTCCCGCGGTCCACGGCATGCGCTTCGCCAGTGCGCCCATCTGGTCCATATCGCGAGTGTGCATCCGCCAGATAATCGCCCCGGCGCCGAGGAACAGCAGTCCTTTAAACAGCGCGTGGTTGAGCACATGAAAGAGCGCGCTCAGCAGGCCAACGGCGGCAAGTACCGGCTGACGCAGCGCCAGGCCGATCAGGCCGACGCCGACGCCGAGCAGGATAATGCCGACATTTTCCACCGTACTCCACGCCAGCAGGCGTTTTATGTCGCGCTCGGTCAGCGCGTACAGCACGCCAATAACCGCCGATATGGCGCCGACAGCCAGCACCAGTACCCCCCACCACAGCAAAATACCGCTATGGGACAGCAGGTCGGTCGCCACTTTCAGCATGCCGAAAATACCGATTTTCACCATCACGCCGGACATCAATGCCGATGCGTGCGAGGGCGCTGCCGGGTGCGCGCGCGGCAGCCAGCTGTGCAGCGGCAGCATTCCCGCCTTGGCGCCGAAGCCGAGAAAGGCCAGCAAGAACACCGCGGAAGAGAGCGCCGGGGAGAGCGTCAGCGGGCGGAAGCTACTGAAATCGAGACTGCCGCTTTCTCGCCAGAGCAGGAAAAAGGCGATCATGATCAGGACGGAACCGGCGTGGGCGATAAAAAAGTAGAGCATCCCGGCGTGCAGCGATTCGTCGTTTTGCTCGGCGATGACTAAAAACCACGAGGCCAGGGACATCATTTCGAACAGCACGATAAACCAGAACGCGTTGTCCATGACCAGCAGGCCGACCATTGAAGCGATAAACAGGTTCATAAAGAACCCCATTGCCGCCGCCCCCTTTCCGAGGTATTCACGCATATAGGCCAGAGAATAGAGTGCGCAGACGCTGACCAGCAGCGAGATAACCAGCACCATAAACGCGCTGAGGCTGTCCATCCGCACGCTCAGGTCGGCGAATTCAAACGGGGTTGATACACGCCAGAAAAGGGTGGCGCCGTCATTGAGCTGGCTAACGGCGCTGGCGATGCCCGCCAGGCCGCCCAGCAGGGCCGGGATGCCCGCGGCCTTGATGGCCAGCGCTTCTCGGCTGGAAAGCAGCAATGAAGCCAGGCCGCCTGCCACGTACAGCGTCAGGGAACATAACAGGAGTTGTAGGGCATCCATTAACGTTGATCCTGGAGAGGGGAAAGGGAGGGGAGCGACTCTGCCGCGAGCCGCTGCTGTTGTTTCGCCCGCTGCTGTAACGACGCTTCGGTGACAAGGTGCAGCGCCTGAGTGGCGCAGGCCTGTACGCAGGCCGGACCGGCGGGCAGGAAATAGCAAAGATCGCACTTCACGGCGACGGCTTTGATACCGACATCCCAGCGCAGCAGAGGATGAAGCTCGGGCGCGCTTTCTACCGTATTGTGCAGCGGCGTAGCAGGCTGATGCTGAAAGTGGGCTGGGGTACTTACCGGCTGGCTGCCGGAGGGCGTAATCGCGCCAAACGGGCAGACCAGCGCGCAAAGTTTGCAGCCGATACACAGGCTCTCGTTGAGCTGCACGGCGCTATCAACGACGCTGATAGCGCTCACCGGGCAGACATGCTGGCAGGGCGCGTCTTCGCAGTGGCGACAGAGAATGGGCGCGGTCTGCGTGGCGGTACGCGTCAGGGCAAGCCGCGGATGCTGTTGTAGCCCCTGCGTTTTATGCGCGTCCGCGCAGGCGGCAAGACAGGTATTGCACCCGATGCACCATTGCGGGTCGGTAATCACAAAGCGATTCATGACATTTCCTTGAGACAAAAGCGGAATCTGCATCGCCTAATGCATAAGTAATGCCAATCTTTAAAGTTGTTTTAAATCAATGTGATATGTGTTTTTCTCGCCTGGAGCCGAACAAAAGTGATGATGTCGGGAGAAAGGGGGCGGCGAAGGTTCGGCACTAGTGTCGGAAGGGAAAATGCGATGTGAGCTTTCTCACAAAAAGAAGGCGCCGGAGAACCGGCGCCGTGAGGCGGTGGCGATCAGGCGTTAGCCTGTAGCCAGCCCAGCACCACGTCATGGTGGTTGCTGGTCTTGAAATCATCGAAGACGTGTTCAATTTTACCGTCGGCGTCAATCAGGAAACTGATGCGGTGAATGCCGTCATAGGTTTTCCCCATGAAGGTTTTCTCACCCCAGATGCCAAATTGTTCACAGACCTGGTGATCTTCATCGGAAAGCAGGGTGAAGTTCAGCAGCTCTTTTTCAGAGAAGCGGGAGAGTTTTTCCGGTTTATCGGTGCTGATACCCAGAACCTCAACGCCGGCTTTTTTCAGCTCGTCCATATTATCGCGAAGGCCGCATGCCTGCACGGTGCAGCCAGGGGTCATCGCTTTCGGGTAAAAATAGACCAGAACACGTTGTCCCTGGAAGTCGGTCAAATTTACTTGCTCGCCGTCTTGATCGGGCAAACTAAATTTCGGTGCGATATCACCGGCTTTCAGTGGGTTCATTACTCAGCTCCATCCTGTTCATCATGCTGTGAATAATTAATCACGTTTATACTGCCTTGCGCTTTCAATTCTGTACATAGGGCTTTGAACGCTTGCTCAATATTTGATGCATTTTGCGTAGCCGGGCTGTGGGCGGTAATTTGAATAAACAACTGCGCAGCCCCTTCATCGGAGCCCGGTTGGGTACGCGACACCAGCTCGGCAATATTCATCTCCCAGCTGTCAAACAGGGCAGTAAAACGCTCGATAATATGCGGTGAATCAGGAACTTCCACCTGTACCCACACGGTAGCCGGCATGGCCGGACGCGGGCTGGCGGTGGTTCGTTTCATGACGATCAGCAGGTCCAGCTCCGCACCTTTCAGCGGTAAGGTGGACTCAATCAGCGTAATCGCATTCCATGTTCCGGACAGCAGCATAATAAAAGTGAATTCATCTCCCAGCATCGCCAACCGACTGTCTTCGATATTACAGCCGCAGCTGCTCACGTGACGAGTGATCGTATTGACAATGCCAGGGCGATCCGCGCCCAGGGCTGTTATGACCAGATAGTGTTGTAATGAGGCTGTCAAACCTGTTCTTCCTTTAAAAAGGTGCGGTATACCCTAGGAAAGCATAAAAAAAACCGGCATACAACATTCTGAAGGGCCTCAGTCTCTTGCTTTTATTACAGTACCAAACGTACCATTGAGTTTCATGTCCGCACGTCAGCACAGAGGATGGCCCATGTTCACGGGAAGTATTGTAGCGCTTGTCACGCCGATGGATGAAAAAGGTAATGTCGACCGTTCAAGCCTGAAAAAACTGATTGATTACCATGTCGCCAACGGAACCTCGGCGATTGTGTCGGTAGGGACTACCGGCGAGTCAGCAACGCTTAGCCACGAAGAGCATGGCGATGTGGTCTTAACTACCCTGGAACTGGCCGATGGCCGTATTCCGGTTATCGCAGGAACGGGGGCAAATGCAACCGCAGAGGCGATTAGCCTGACCCAGCGTTTCAACGACAGCGGCGTCGTTGGCTGCCTGACCGTTACCCCATACTACAACCGTCCGACTCAGGAAGGTCTGTTCCAGCACTTTAAAGCGATTGCCGAGCATACTGACCTGCCGCAAATCCTGTATAATGTGCCGTCCCGTACCGGCTGCGATATGCTGCCGGAAACCGTAGGTCGCCTGGCGAAAATTAAAAATATTATCGCGATTAAGGAAGCCACGGGGAACTTAAGCCGTGTTCATCAGATCAAAGAGCTGGTTTCAGACGATTTCATCCTGCTCAGCGGTGATGATGCAACCGGTCTGGACTTCATGCAGCTCGGCGGTCAAGGCGTTATTTCGGTAACGGCGAACGTCGCGGCGCGTGATATGGCGGAAATGTGCAGACTGTCCGCAGCTGGAGAGTTCGCGCAGGCGCGCATCATCAACCAGCGTTTGATGCCGCTGCACAATAAATTATTTGTCGAACCCAATCCTATCCCGGTGAAATGGGCATGTAAGGAATTGGGGCTTGTGGCGACCGACACCATGCGCTTGCCGATGACACCGATTACCGACCACGGTCGTGACGTGGTGGCATCCGCACTGAAGCATGCCGGTTTGCTGTAAAGTTTAGGGAGATTTGATGGCTTACTCAGTACAGAAGTCGCGCCTGGCCAAGGTTGCGGGTGTATCGCTGGTTTTACTGCTTGCGGCCTGTAGTTCCGACTCGCGTTATAAGCGCCAGGTGAGCGGCGATGAGTCCTATCTGGACGCTACGCCGTTAAGTGAACTTCACGCCCCTGCGGGCATGATCCTGCCGATCGAAAATGGCGACTACAACATTCCTGTCGCCAATGGCAGCGGTGCCGTCGGTAAAGCGCTGGATATCCGTCCGCCGGCTCAGCCGTTGGCGCTGGTCGCTGGTGCGCGTACCCAGTTTACGGGCGACACCGCCACGCTGTTGGTGGAAAATAGCCGTAGCGGCTCTCTGTGGCCGCAGGTGGTCAGCATAATTCAGGGGAAAAACTACACCATCACCAAACGTGATGATGCTAGCCAAACGCTGACGACGGACTGGGTCGAGTGGAATCGCCTTGATGAAGACCAGCAGTATCGTGGTCGCTATCAAATCTCCGTGCAGCCTCAGGGCTACCAGCAGGCGGTGATGGTGAAGCTGGTTAACCTGGAACAGGCGGGCAAACCGGTGGCCGATCGCGCTTCTTTACAGCGCTATAGCGCCGAAATGCTGAACGTGATTTCCGCTGGTCTGGATAAGAACGCCAGCGACGCACAGGCTTCTCGCGGTTCCGCGGGCGCGACCTTTGATGTACAGAGCGCTTCTGATGATACCGGTCTGCCAATGCTGGTGGTGCGCGCACCGTTCAACCAGGTCTGGCAGCGTCTGCCGGGCGCGCTGGAAAAAGCGGGCATGAAAGTGACCGACAGCACCCGTTCTCAGGGCAGCATCGCCGTGACCTATAAGCCGCTGTCTGACAGCAGCTGGCAGGCGTTGGGCGCGAGCGATCCGGGTCTGGTCTCCGGTGACTACAAGCTTCAGGTCGGTGACCTCGACAACCGTAGTAGCCTGCAGTTCATCGATCCGAAAGGTCATACGTTGACGCAGTCGCAAAATGACGCCCTGGTAGCAGTATTCCAGGCGGCATTGAGTAAGTAATTTATCAGGGCTGGAGCAATCCGGCCCTTTTTTCTGTATAGTGACGCAAACGTGTGCGTCAGCAGAAAAGCACAAATTTTTATGGTTAATCATCACTGGAGTGACAAAGATGCAAAAGCTAGCTGAGTTGTATCGTGGTAAAGCGAAAACCGTATACAGCACCGAAAATCCGGATCTGTTGGTACTCGAATTCCGTAACGATACGTCAGCAGGGGATGGCGCTCGCATTGAGCAGTTCGATCGTAAAGGTATGGTGAATAACAAATTCAACCATTTCATTATGAGCAAACT
This sequence comes from Kluyvera sp. Awk 3, assembly GCF_028069715.1. Lineage (NCBI taxonomy): Bacteria > Pseudomonadati > Pseudomonadota > Gammaproteobacteria > Enterobacterales > Enterobacteriaceae > Kluyvera > Kluyvera sp. Awk 3. The sequence goes on from NZ_JANEWH010000001.1 coordinate 115,966, forward strand.
GGCGGAAGCGGGTATCCCGACCCAAATGGAAGCGCTGTTGTCCGATACCGAATGTCTGGTGAAAAAGCTGGATATGGTGCCGGTGGAGTGCGTTGTCCGTAACCGCGCCGCCGGTTCGCTGGTGAAACGTTTAGGGATCGAAGAAGGTATTGAGCTGAACCCGCCGCTGTTCGACCTGTTCCTGAAAAACGATGCCATGCATGACCCGATGGTTAACGAATCCTACTGCGAAACCTTCGGCTGGGTGAGCAAAGAGAACCTGGCGCGCATGCAGGAACTGACCTTCAAAGCGAACGACGTGCTGAAAAAGCTGTTCGACGACGCGGGCCTGATCCTCGTGGACTTCAAGCTGGAGTTCGGTCTGTTCAAAGGCGAAGTGGTGCTGGGCGATGAGTTCTCGCCGGACGGCAGCCGTCTGTGGGACAAAAAGACCATGGATAAAATGGACAAAGACCGTTTCCGTCAGAGCCTTGGCGGCCTGATCGAAGCCTACGAAGAAGTGGCGCATCGTTTAGGCGTGAAGCTGGACTAAGTTATGACGTCCCCGGCCTCGCCTGCGCGTAGGCCGGATAAGGCGTTGACGCCGCCATCCGGCAATGTGTTCGTCGCTTGCCCGATGGCGCTGCGTTGACCCGCTCATCTCCCTTCCTGATGTATTTCCAGTGGTAATCCTGCCCGTAACCGCCTACGATCGTATCAGTAACAATAAAAGAAGATCGAGGTAGTTATGCGTTGGCAAGGCCGTCGTGAAAGCGACAATGTAGAAGACCGGCGGAACAGTTCTGAATCCCCACTCTCCGGGCGCGGCCCTGGTTTCCGTATTCCCAGCGGTAAGGGCGGTATCATTCTGCTGATTGTCGTGCTGGTTGCGGGCTATTACGGCGTCGACTTAACCGGCCTGATGACCGGCGAACCGATTGGTCAGAGCCAGCAACAAAGCTCGCAGCGCGTCAGCAACCCGAACGATGATGAAGCGGCAAAGTTTACCTCGGTTATCCTTGCCACCACTGAAGACACCTGGGCGCAGCAGTTTAAAGAAATGGGGAAAACCTATCAGCCGCCGCGTCTGGTGATGTACCGTGGCGCGACCCGTACCGGCTGCGGTACCGGCCAGTCGGTGATGGGGCCATTCTACTGCCCGGCCGATAGCACGGTTTATATCGACCTCTCTTTCTATGACGATATGAAAAGCAAACTCGGTGCAGGCGGCGATTTCGCGCAGGGCTACGTGATTGCGCATGAAGTGGGGCACCACATCCAGAAACTGCTCGGCATCGAGCCGAAAGTCCGTCAGATGCAGCAGGGCGCATCGCAGGCTGAAGTGAACCGCCTGTCGGTCCGCATGGAGCTTCAGGCCGACTGTTTTGCGGGTGTCTGGGGTCATAACATGCAAAAACAGGGGATTCTGGAGGCTGGCGATCTTGAAGAAGCGCTGAACGCTGCCGAAGCGATTGGCGATGACCGCTTACAGCAGCAGAGCCAGGGCCGCGTGGTACCCGACAGCTTTACTCACGGCACATCACAGCAGCGCTACACCTGGCTGAAACGCGGCTTCGATAGCGGCGACCCGTCCCAGTGCAACACCTTCAGTAAATCGCTTTAACGGGATGTCGAAGGTCATGGATGAGCTGCTCGCGCAGGCCGCGCGAATGGCGCAGGAGGGGATTCGCCGTCTGCTGGTGGTTAGCGGCGACCCTGACTGGTGCGCAGAGCAGGCAGTAGCGTTTCGCAACGCTATCGAACACGACGTGCTGTGGGTGGGCCCGCAGACCGTGGCCCCTCCTTTTTGCCAGCCTGGCAAACTTGTCACGCTGCTCGGGCGCGAGTTCCAGCACGCCATCTTTGACGCTCGCGCCGGTTTTGACGTGTCGGCGTTTGCCGCGCTGGCGGGGACCTTGCGTGCCGGTAGCTGGCTGGTGCTGCTGGTGCCGGACTTCTCACGCTGGCCTCAGCAACCCGATGCGGACTCGCTGCGCTGGAGCGATACGCCGGAGCCCATCGCCACCCCCCATTTTGTTCACCATTTTTGCCGTACTCTGGCCGCCAACCCGCAGGCGAGAATCTGGCGTCAAGGTGAGCCACTGACGCCGCTCAATGACCCTCCGCGACCACCATGGCAGCAGGCTAACGGCCAGCCCGACATTGAACAGCAATCGATTCTGTCAGCGCTGGCCAACGCCACCGCGCAGGTTTGTGTGGTGACGGCGGAACGCGGGCGTGGTAAGTCGGCGCTGGCCGGAATGCACATCCGACAGCTTTCCGGCACGGCGCTGGTCACGGCACCTTCCCGTGCTTCGGCGGAGGTAATTGCTGCCTTTGCCGGCGAGCGCTTTCGCTTTATCGCGCCGGATGCGCTGCTGGCCTCTGATGAAACCGCCGATTGGCTGGTGGTCGATGAGGCCGCAGCCATTCCCGCCCCGCTGTTGCAAAAGCTGATGACCCGCTTTTCGCGGGTGCTGCTAACCACCACCGTCCAGGGTTATGAAGGCACCGGACGTGGCTTTGCGCTGAAATTCTGTGCCGCGTTCCCGCAGCGGCAGGCGTTTACCCTGAACCAGCCCATTCGCTGGGCTGCCGGCTGCCCGCTGGAGGCGGTTGTGAACGAGGCGCTGATTTTCGATGATGATGCCTTTACCACCCCGCCGCAGGGCACGATAACGTTGAAACCCGTGGCGCAGTCAGCCTGGCAAACGACCCCAGCGCTGCCCCGCGCGCTCTATCAGCTGCTTTCCGGCGCCCATTATCGCACCTCGCCGCTGGATCTGCGGCGTATGATGGACGCGCCGGGCCAGCATTTTCTGAGTGCTCAAAGCAGTGACGGTCCGGCAGGCGCGTTGTGGTTGGTCGACGAAGGCGGGCTTTCGGCGGAACTGAGCCGGGCAGTGTGGGCCGGTTTTCGCCGCCCGCGCGGTAATCTGGTGGCGCAATCGCTGGCGGCTCACGGCGGCAGTCCGCTGGCAGCGACGCTTATCGGGCGACGCATCAGCCGCATTGCGGTACATCCGCTACGTCAGCGCGAAGGTCTCGGCCAACGGCTGGTCGAACGGGCGTGGCAGGACGCTGAGGGGTGTGATTATCTCTCAGTGAGCTTTGGTTATACCGATGCGCTATGGCGCTTCTGGCAGCGCTGTGGCTTTACGCTGGTGCGTATTGGCACTCAGCGGGAGGCCAGCAGCGGCTGCTACGCGGCGATGGCTATTCGTTCGCTGACGGCGGCAGGGGAAGCGTTGATGTTACATGAGCATCAGCGATTGTGCCGCGAATGGCGCTGGCTACGCCGATGGGTAGATGAAAAAGTGCCTCTGGCGGAAGTGACAGAGACTATCCTTACTGAGAATGACTGGTGGGATTTGGCCGGTTTTGCCTTTGCTCATCGCCCGATGCTGGCGGTGCTGGCGAACCTGCACCGGCTGAGCGAGCTGACTGAGCTGGCAATACCCGCGCTGCGCGGGCGTTTGTGCGGCGAGGCTGAGTCTGAACTGTGTGCTCGTCTGGGTGTGCAGGGGCGTAAAGCGCTGCTGTCCCGGCTTCGTGCAGAAGCGGCGCAGGCGATGCGCAACGTTGACGCTGAACGCACAAACCGGCTGGCGGAACAGATCCCGCAACTGCAATTTTTTTAACTGACTCATTCAGTTAAATGGCATGGTCATTATTCTGGTGCGGCGTAAACTGACCGTCAAAACCAAGGAGACAGCCATGACGCACGATCATTTTGTTGTTCAAAGCCCCGCGAAGCCCGCTCAACAGCTGCTGCTGTTGTTTCATGGCGTGGGCGATAATCCGGTCTCAATGGGGCAGATCGGCAGCTGGTTTGCGCCGCTGTTTCCGGATGCCTTGATTGTCAGCATTGGCGGTGCTGAACCGTGCGGCCCGGCGCCGGGTCGCCAGTGGTTTTCGGTGCAGAGCGTGACCGAAGAGAACCGCCAGGCGCGCGTTGATGCCATTATGCCGACCTTTATTGAAACGGTACGCTACTGGCAAAAACAGAGCGGCGTGGGCCCGCAGGCCACCGCGCTGATCGGCTTTTCACAAGGGGCGATTATGTCGCTGGAAAGCATCAAAGCCGAGCCAGGTCTGGCTTCACGCGTGATCGCTTTTAATGGCCGTTACGCCACGCTGCCGCAGCACGCGACCACCAGCACCACGATCCATCTGATCCACGGTGGAGAAGACCGGGTGATCGATTTAGCCTGGGCGGTGAAAGGTCAGGAAGCGCTCCTGGCCGCGGGCGGCGATGTGACGCTGGATATTGTCGACGATCTGGGGCACGCGATTGACGATCGCAGCATGCAGTTCGCGCTCGATCACCTGCGTTATACCGTGCCGAAGCACTATTTCGATGAGGCATTGAGCGGCGGAACGCCGAAAGATGACGATATTATTGAAATGCTGTAAGTCTCGCGCGTTCCCGGTTACCCGGGAACGTGTAAGCCTTCAGGCAGCCTGATGTGGCGATTTATTGCTTCGGCGGGTTCTTCTTCGGCCAGTCGTCGTCGTCGTCCCACTTATCATTGCAGTCACGATGCGGCGGAAGCTCAGGTTTATCGGCAAGGAATTTTTTATGATCGACGCGACTAAGATCCTTAATCACGTTGATAATCACCCCCACCAGGAAAACCAGCACCAGAATCCACCAGTATTTTGTCAGCCAATCCATGCGCATTACCTCTTTTGTTGTGCCGTCAGGCGACAAGTTGTTCCATGATACGCTGATACATCCGCGCCAGCATCTGCAGGTCTGCGGCATTTACGCATTCATTTATCTTGTGAATGGTCGCGTTCACCGGACCCAGCTCAACAACCTGCGCGCCCATCTGGGCGATAAAGCGACCATCTGACGTCCCGCCGGTGGTCAGTAACTGCGGTTCTATTTCATTATAGTGCGCAATCGCGTTAACCACCGCGTCTACCAGCTTGCCGCGTGCGGTCAGGAACGGTTGCCCGGAGATCCACCAGTCTACCGAGTAGCGCAGTTGGTATTTTTCCAGTAGGGCGATCACACGTTCTTTGATCATCGCGTCGGTCAGCTCGGTGCTGAAGCGGAAGTTGAACTGCACGAACAGATCGCCCGGGATGACGTTGTTGCTGCCGGTACCCGCCTGGATGTTGGCAATTTGCATGCTGGTTGGCGGGAAGAATTCGTTGCCCTGATCCCATTCGATAGACACCAGTTCGTTCATCCACGGCGCGGCGCGATGAACCGGGTTGTCGGCAAGGTGCGGGTAGGCCACGTGGCCCTGCACGCCGTGAATGGTCAGGTTACAGGTCATGGAACCACGGCGGCCATTTTTCACCACGTCACCCACCACTTCGGTGCTCGACGGTTCGCCCACCAGGCAGTAATCCAGGCGTTCGTTGCGCGCCATCAGCGCTTCCACCACCTTCACGGTACCGTGGGTGGCGCTGGCCTCTTCATCGGAGGTGATCAGGAACGCCAGGCGGCCTTTATGGTTCGGGTGCTGGGCGACAAAACGTTCTGCAGCAACAACCATCGCAGCCAGCGAGCCTTTCATGTCCGCCGCTCCGCGGCCAAACAGCATGCCATCACGAATGGTTGGTTCAAATGGCGGGTTAATCCAGCGATCGGCATCACCAGCCGGCACCACATCGGTGTGGCCTGCAAATGCCAGGGTTTCCCCTTTACCGCGCCAGGCCCAGAAATTCTGGGTATCACCAAAATCCATGGGCTCAACGGTAAAACCGATAGCGCGCAGGCGTTCAATCATTAATGCCTGACAGCCCGCGTCATCGGGGCTGAGAGACGGGCGGCGAATAAGCTGCTGAGCCAGCTCAATGACTGGGCAAGACATAAACTAAACCTCGTTATTTTTCGTTATCTGCAAAAAGTCAAAAACGGGGCGGCGGCATTAGCGCATCTGGGCGAGCCACTGACCGTAACTGGCATCACTAAAACCCAGCAGCATAGGCTGTGCAGGCGCACAGAGCAATGGGCGTTTAATGATCGCGGGCATTTCCAACATCAGCGCAGCGGCGGCGTCGGCATTGTTGATGCCCATACGCACGCTTTCGTCCAGCTTACGCCAGGTGGTACCGCGGGTATTCAATAACGCTTCCCAACCCAACTCGGCAATAAAGGATGCCAGTAACTCGGGGGGCAGGCCGTCAACGCGATAATCATGAAAGCGATATTCAACCTGATGGTCGTCCAGCCAGCGACGGGCTTTTTTAATTGTGTCGCAATTTTTTATTCCATAGAGGATGGTCATGTTCCACCTTTATATCAGCAGGTTTTTTAGGGTCTCGAATATACACGGAATTCCCGTGGCTGCCTGTTTTAATTTAATCCTGATAAACAGGCTGAAATTCGTACAGTTTATCATGCCGTCTACGACGAAAGTCGCAGTTTGTTCACTTTGTTGTAGGGTAAATTCTTATCATATGATTCACATTCTGATAACTATTTCAGAATGTTGCTGTTCGTCACATTAAATGTCAACATTCCAGCCCATAGTGGCCTCAAGCAGTAAACAATCGTTGGCAGCGGCAATCAAAGTAATCGGATTAACCGTATTCACAGGTCATACATTTGTACGTAATATACGCATAATAATAAGAGAGGTAGTTATGATCGAACGTGAACTGGGGAACTGGAAAGATTTTATCGAAGTGATGCTTCGTAAATAATTTTCAGAAAGGTTAGTGATTAAGCGCTGTGTTCTTTCAATTACCATGATGGTGTTGTTTGCAGTACAGAGTCAATGCTCAACATAAAGATAAAAAGGCGACAGTGACTGTCGCCTTTTCTGTTTTTATTCAGGCTTTTCTTTTAACGGGAATCGACGTCGTACCAGCACAAAGAACAGCGGTACGAAGAAGATAGCCAGCACCGTTGCCGAGATCATCCCGCCAACCACGCCGGTACCCACCGCATGCTGGCCGCCGGAACCCGCGCCGGTGGTTAATGCCATGGGCAGAACCCCGAAGATAAACGCCAGCGAGGTCATCAGGATGGGACGCAGGCGCTGACGGCAGGCTTCGAGGGTCGCCGACATCAGGTCTTCGCCTTTCTCATTCATTTCATTGGCAAATTCAACGATCAGAATGGCGTTCTTCGCCGAGAGCCCGATAACCGTCAGCAGCCCCACCTGGAAGTAAACGTCGTTTTCCAGCCCGCGCATCCAGGTGGCCAGCAGCGCGCCAATCACCCCCAGCGGTACCACCAGCATCACCGAGAACGGCACCGACCAGCTTTCATACAGCGCCGCCAGGCACAGGAACACCACCAGCAGTGAAATGGCGTATAGCGCAGGAGCCTGCGCGCCGGAGAGCCGTTCCTGGTAGGACATTGCTGTCCACTCCAGACCAAAACCGGTCGGCAGCTGTTTGACCAGATTCTGCATCACGTCCATTGCGGTACCGGTACTGACGCCCGGCGCGGCTTCACCGATAATTTCGACGGCTGAATAACCGTTATAGCGCTCCAGGCGCGGCGAGCCGGTTTCCCAGCGTGAGGTGGCGAAGGCCGAGAACGGCACCATCTGACCCGCGTTGTTACGCACATACCACTGATTAATGTCATCCGGCAGCATGCGGTACTTCGCGGCGGCCTGCACGTACACTTTCTTCACGCGGCCACGGTCCATAAAGTCGTTCACATAGCTCGAACCCCACGCGGTTTGCAGCGTGTCGTTGATATCGTCGATAGAGACGCCCAGCGCCTGCGCTTTACGCTGATCGATATCGATCTGCAGCTGCGGGCTGTCATCAAGGCCGTTGTGGCGCACGCGGGTGAGCTGCGGACTCTGTCCTGCCAGCTCCAGCAGCTTATCGCGTGCGGCCATCAGCGCATCGTGCCCGGCGCCGCCGTGATCCTGCAGTTCCATATCAAAACCGGCAGAGCTGCCCAGGCCGCTGATGGCTGGCGGGCTGCTGGCGTAGACGCGCGCCTCTTTAATCTTGTTCAGCGCTTTGGTTGCGCGCTCGATAATGGCAAACGAGGTGCCAGTGGTGCTATCGCGCTCGTCCCAGTCTTTCAGGCGCACAAACATGCGCGCGACGTTCTGCCCATTACCACCCGGGCCGGAACCGATGGTGGCAAAAATGGAGGTGATATTGTCCTTCTCGTTTTTGAAGAAATAGTCTTCAACCTGTTCCACCACTTTCAGCGTTTGCTGCTGAGTGGAGCCGCTCGGAAGCTGGACCGAGGTGGTAAACATACCGCGGTCTTCCAGCGGCAGGAACGAGGAGGGCAGGCGCAGGAACAGGAACACCATGCCGCCCAGCAGCACCACATAAATCAGCATCCAGCGTACGCTGCGGTGGAGGATTTTCGCCACGCCGGACTCATAGCGGCGCGCGCTGGCATCGAAGTTACGGTTGAACCAGCCAAAGAAGCCTTTGGTGCCGTGCACTTCGCCTTTATGAATGGGTTTGAGAATGGTGGCGCACAGCGCGGGCGTCAGAATCATCGCCACCAGTACCGACAGCACCATCGCCGAAACAATGGTAATCGAGAACTGACGATAGATAGCCCCGGTGGTGCCGCCAAAGAAGGCCATCGGGATAAATACCGCCGACAGCACCATCGCGATACCCACCAGCGCGCCCTGAATCTGGCCCATCGATTTACGCGTTGCCTGCCTTGGCGTCAGCCCCTCGGTACTCATAATACGCTCGACGTTCTCGACAACCACGATGGCGTCATCCACCAGAAGCCCGATGGCGAGCACCATGGCGAACATCGTCAGGGTGTTAATACTGTATCCGCAGGCGTAGAGAATGGCGAAGGTGCCCATCAGCACCACCGGTACGGCGATGGTGGGAATCAGCGTGGCGCGGAAGTTTTGCAGGAACAGGTACATCACCAGGAACACCAGCAGGATGGCTTCCAGCAGCGTTTTCACCACGTCTTTGATCGATGCTTTGACGAAGGAAGTGGTTTCGTAGGCGACTTTATACTCCAGGCCATGTGGGAAATAGGCTTTTAGCTCGTCCAGACGCTGAATAACGCGCTCGGCGGTCGCCATTTCGTTGGCCCCTGAGGCGAGTTTGATGCCAAGGCCAGACGCCGGGTTGCGATTATAACGGCTGAGATAGTCATATTTTTCCGCGCCCATTTCGACGGTGGCAACGTCTCCGAGCGTCACTTCTGAGCCATCCTGGTTAACGCGCAGGGTGATGTCGCGGAACTGCTGTGGCGTTTGCAGCAGCGATTGCGCATTAATGGTGGCGTTCAGCGCCTGCTTATCAACCGACGGCGTTCCGCCAAGCTGCCCAACGGCAATCTGCGCGTTCTGCGATTTAATGGCGCTGGTGACGTCGGAAGCGGTTAACTGATAGCTGTTGAGCTTGGCCGGATCCAGCCAGATGCGCATGGAATATTGCGAACCGTAGGCGTCAATGTCGCCGACGCCGTCAACGCGACTGAGCGGGTCCTGAATGTTACTGGCGACATAGTCGGAAATATCTTGCTTATCCATGCTGCCGTCGGTGGAGACGAAGGCGATGGTCAGAATGTTGGTATCGCCTGTTTTACGTACCGTGACGCCTTGCGTCTGCACCGCCTGTGGCAGCTTGTTCATTGCCGTTTGCAGCTGGTTTTGTACCTGCTGTACCGCTTCGTCCGGGTCGGTGCCGGCGACGAAGCTCAGCGTGATTGACGCCTGGCCGGTGGCGCTGCTTTGAGAGGACATATACATCAGGTTATCGATGCCAGTCATGTTCTGTTCGATAACCTGGGTGACGGTGTTTTCCAGCGTTTGCGCGGACGCGCCCGGATAGTTGGCGGTCACGCGGACGTTCGGCGGCGCGAGGTCTGGGTACTGCTCTACCGGTAATGAAAATATCGCCAGGGTTCCGGTAAGGCACAAAAGGATTGCTAGCACCCAGGCAAAAATGGGGCGATCGATGAAGAAATTCGCCATCAGGATCCGAACCTCGTGTTGGTCATTTTTTTTACGTACTGAATTGCGTCAAACACTGTAGCCGTAAGGCTCCCGGCAATCGTGGAGAAAATAAGAAGATAATGTAAATAATCATACCGCTTTGGCGAAACGGTTTGCATATCCTTACGCAAGCCGATTTCTGCCCCCTGAAACGTAATTTCATTTAAGCTGAAATTTTTTGATCTGCCACAGCTTACTGACAAATAGTCGCCGATTCTGGGCAAATGGACATTGCCTGTACGGGGATTCCTCGGCTAATAAATAGGACTTATAAATATAAGGTTTTTTAACCATAGGCTGAGCGAGTATGAACCGTTTTATTAGGGTAGATAGCCAACAATGCATTGGATGCAGGGCGTGTGAAGTTGCCTGTGTGATGTCGCATAACGGAGAGCAACATGTGCTCGACGCGTCGCAGTTTATGCCGCGCATCACGGTCGTCAAAATGAACCATCAACGAGGGGCCGCTACCTGCCATCATTGTGAAGATGCCCCCTGTGCACGCAGCTGCCCGAACGGCGCGATTCGGCAGGTTGATGACGCCATCCAGGTCGACCAGGCGAAGTGTATTGGCTGTAAATCCTGTGCGGTTGCCTGTCCGTTTGGCACCATGCAAATTGTTCTCGCGCCGACTCAGGACGGGCGTGTAAAAGCCACGGCCCACAAATGCGATCTCTGCCACGAGCGCCCGGCAGGCCCGGCTTGTGTGGAAAACTGCCCGGCGGACGCCCTACAGCTGATGACCAGCCAGCAACTGAGCGATATTGCGCGCACCCGACGCCTGCAAACGGCCTGCCGCGAAGCGCAGCCGTGGCACAGCGAGAGTCGTGCGCCGGCTGCGAAGATTCAGCGTAGCAAGGTGCAGCAGATGGCGCTGACACCCGCTCGCGGTGAGGCGGATAAACTCAATCTTGCCGCCCGTAAAACCGGCTTTGGCGAAATTTATCTGCCGTTACGTCACGAACAGGCGCAACAGGCTTCCGCACGCTGCCTGAGCTGTGGCGAGCATAGCGTTTGCGAATGGACCTGTCCGCTGCACAACCATATTCCGCAGTGGATCGAACAGGTCAACGCCGGGGATATTGACGCGGCGGTCGAGCTGTCGCATCAGACCAACCCGCTGCCGGAAATCACGGGCCGCGTCTGCCCGCAGGATCGCCTGTGTGAAGGGGCCTGCACCCTGCGCGATGAGCACGGCGCGGTCACGATTGGCAATATTGAACGCTATATCTCTGACCGTGCGCTAGCCAAAGGCTGGCGTCCGAATATTGGCAATGTCGCCAGCAGCGGTAAGCGAGTGGCGATTATCGGCGCCGGGCCTGCCGGGCTGGCATGCGCCGACATTCTGGTGCGTCAGGGCGTGGAGCCGGTCGTGTTTGACCGCCATCCGGAAATCGGCGGACTGCTGACCTTCGGCATCCCGGCATTCAAGCTGGATAAATCGCTGATGGCCCGCCGCCGTGAAATCTTTAGCGACATGGGTATTCGTTTTGAGCTGAACTGTGAAATTGGCAAAGACATCCCCCTGGACAGGTTGCTGGAAGAGTACGACGCCGTGTTTGTTGGGGTGGGTACCTACCGTTCCATGAAGGCGAACCTGCCGAATGAAGATGCGCCGGGGGTGTATGACGCGCTGCCGTTCCTGATCGCGAACACGAAAAACGTGATGGGGCTCGAGGCGTTGCCTGAGGAACCGTATATCAATACCAAAGGGCTTAACGTGGTGGTGCTTGGCGGTGGCGATACGGCGATGGACTGCGTGCGTACCGCACTGCGTCACGGTGCGGAAAAGGTCACCTGTGCCTATCGTCGCGATGAAGCCAACATGCCTGGGTCGAAAAAAGAGGTCAAAAACGCGAAGGAAGAGGGAGCGGAGTTTGAGTTCAACGTTCAGCCCGTCACACTGGAGCTGGATGCTGAGGGCCGCGTGTGCGGCGTCCGTTTCCTGCGCACCGAGCTTGGTGAGCCGGATGCTCAGGGTCGCCGCCGTCCGACGCCGATTCCCGGCAGCGAGTTTGTGATGCCTGCTGATGCGGTCATCATGGCCTTTGGTTTCCATCCGCACGGTATGCCGTGGCTGAACGCGCTGGGTGTGGAGGTTGACGACTGGGGACGCATTCGCGCCAACGTGCATTCGCGCTACCGTTATCAAACCTCGAATCCCAAAATTTTCGCCGGTGGCGATGCGGTGCGTGGCGCCGATCTGGTGGTGACCGCAATGGCTGAAGGCCGTCATGCGGCGCAGGGGATCCTCGACTGGTTAGGCGTGAAAATCACCCGCGCGCATTGACGATACCCCGGCTTCACGGCGTAATATGACGCGAAAGCGTTATCGCCGTGGAGCCTGTATGTCCCTTAATATCAACGTTATTAAAGATAAAATCCTGTCCGAAAACTACTTCATCCTGCGTAATATTACCTACGATTTGACCCAAAAAAATGGCGAAGTGGTGCAACACAAACGCGAAGTTTACGACCGTGGCAACGGCGCGACGGTGCTGCTCTACAACCGCCAGAAGCAGAGCGTGGTGCTGGTGCGTCAGTTCCGTGTCGCCACCTGGGTGAACGGTAATGCCAACGGCATGCTGATTGAAACCTGCGCCGGGTTGCTCGACGACGACGAGCCGGAAGCGTGCATTCGCAAAGAGGCTATCGAAGAGACCGGCTATCAGGTCAACAACGTGCGTAAAGTGTTTCAGCTGTATATGTCGCCGGGCGGCGTGACCGAAATCGTCCACTTCTTTATTGCCGAATACGACGATCGTCTGCGCGATAACGCGGGCGGCGGCGTGGATGATGAAGATATTGATGTGCTGGAGCTGCCGTTCACCCGTGCAATTGAGATGATTCGCACTGGTGAAATTTGCGATGGTAAGACGGTGATTTTACTCCAGTATCTGCAAGGTTCAGGCCTGATGGCGTAATTTTGTGGCCGGCTCAATCCGATAAATCCGATTGAGCGCTACCGCTTCGTCCTCCAGGATAGCCCCGGTAAGTTGATGCTTTTTTCTTCTGGGGTTGTACCGTCCATGCGTTACCGCATTCTCCTTTTTTTCTTCTGCATCGGGTGGCTCCCGACGTCGTTGACGTGGGCGGCGCCGACGCAGCAGCTTTTTTCCGACTGGTTGGTGACCTGTAATAACCAGAATTTCTGTGTGACCCGTAACGTTGGCCTGCACTATGGTCTGGTGATGACCCTCAGCCGCAGCGCCGGGGCGCACACCGATGCCCAACTGCGTATTGAGTTGGGCGGGCTGGTTAACCCGGTGGCGGCGGTCCCGGCGATCGAACCTCGGTTGCTGCTTGATGGGAAGCCGCTAAAGCTCAGCGGCGAGCACTGGAAAATACAGCCGAAATGGCTGTCGACCGGCGATAGCGTCACCATAGACGCCTTCCTGCAACAAATTCAGGATGCTCAGGCCATTACGCTGTCGAAGGGCGTGCAGGTGATGTCGTTACAGGGGCTGAAGGCGGCGTTGCTGTTTATCGATGCCCAACAGAAACGCGTGGGTAATGAAACCGCGTGGATCCGTAAAGGCGACGAGCCGCCGCTGAGCGTGCCGCCCGCTCCGCCGCTGAAGACCGTCGCAAAAGTTAGCCCTGCGCCGACGCCGCTCGGTCGCGATGAATACAACGACCTGCTCGATTTCGCCACCTGGCGGATGAACAACGTGCAGTGTTCGCTGGATCCGCTGCGGCGTGAAGTGTGGGTGACCGCGTTAAGTGACGATAAAGCGCTGATCATGACCAGCTGTGAATCCGGGGCCTACAACACTATCTATCGTGCCTGGCTGGCGTCGCGCAAAAAGCCGTTTGCCACCACGCCGATTCGCCTGCGTTTGCCGTTCCTGCCTTCCGGTAAGGAGGGGCGTGATATTGAACTGGTGAATTTGACGTTTAACGAACATACGCGTGAACTGATCACGCTTGAGAAGGGACGCGCCCTCGGCGACTGCGGTACACAGACGCGCTGGCGCTTCGATGGACAACGCTTTCGCCTGGCGCGTTACGCCACTCAACCGCAGTGTGACAACTGGCAGGGAGCGGACGCCTGGGCTACACAGTGGGTTTCCGGTTAACGTTTTCACGATTCCATTCCAGGGGCAGCCGCCCCTCCGCGTCTTTTCAATGTTGATAAAAATGTATCAACAACATGATTAATATAACGATTTTAGATGATGGCTTAACGAGGGCGGTTTCCCCAGGATGGTAGACTTGCCCCTGCATCGCCCGGATGGCGGAAGGCGATAGCCGTTTGGTTATGGCTGGCATAACAAAAAAGCATATCCGGAAATCATGATCTTACTATCGATAGTTGATAACATAAGCGACATAAATAAATAACAAAGCAAGGCGTGTTCGCAAGAGTATGGCGGCCTTCAAAGTTTACCGGGCGGTCACAGGCGATACTAGGCGCTTCCTTCGGGAGTGCATCAGGACGTAATTGCGCTTCACCCTTTTAGTTTGATACGTGAAAGGAACCCTAAATGGACGACCAATTAAGACAAAGTGCCCTCGATTTCCATGAATTCCCCGTTCCAGGCAAAATTCAGGTAGCGCCGACCAAGCCGCTCGCCACCCAACGCGATCTCGCGCTGGCCTACTCGCCGGGCGTTGCCGCGCCGTGTCTGGAGATCGAAAAAGATCCGCTGGCGGCCTACAAATATACCGCGCGCGGTAACCTGGTAGCGGTGGTGTCCAACGGTACCGCCGTACTGGGTTTAGGCAATATCGGCGCATTGGCCGGTAAACCGGTGATGGAAGGTAAGGGTGTTTTGTTCAAGAAATTCGCCGGTATCGACGTTTTCGATATCGAAGTGGATGAAACCAACCCGGACAAATTTATCGATGTCGTGGCGGCGCTGGAGCCGACCTTTGGCGGCATCAACCTCGAAGACATCAAAGCGCCGGAATGTTTCTACATTGAACAGCAGCTGCGCGAGCGCATGAATATTCCTGTGTTCCACGACGATCAGCATGGCACCGCGATTATCAGTACCGCGGCCATCCTCAACGGCCTGCGCGTGGTGGAGAAAAACATCTCTGACGTTCGTATGGTGGTCTCCGGCGCGGGCGCGGCAGCGATTGCCTGTATGAACCTGCTGGTGGCGCTGGGGATGCAGAAACACAATATTGTGGTCTGCGACTCGAAGGGCGTGATCTATGAAGGCCGCGAGCCGAATATGGCGGAAACCAAAGCCGCCTACGCGGTGAAGGATGACGGCAAACGTACTCTGGACGACGTGATTGCCGACGCCGACATCTTCCTTGGCTGCTCCGGCCCGAAAGTGCTGACCCAGGAGATGGTGAAGAAAATGGCTCGCGCGCCGATGATCCTCGCGCTGGCGAACCCGGAGCCGGAAATTCTGCCGCCGCTGGCTAAAGAAGTACGCCCGGATGCGATTATCTGCACTGGTCGTTCCGACTACCCGAACCAGGTGAACAACGTGCTGTGCTTCCCGTTCATCTTCCGTGGTGCGCTGGACGTTGGCGCGACGGCGATTAACGAAGAGATGAAGCTGGCGGCAGTTCACGCGATCGCCGAACTGGCCCACGCCGAGCAGAGTGAAGTGGTGGCTTCCGCTTACGGTGACCAGGATCTGAGCTTTGGCCCGGACTACATTATTCCAAAACCGTTCGATCCGCGCCTGATCGTTAAGATCGCCCCGGCCGTGGCGAAAGCGGCGATGGACTCCGGCGTCGCAAAACGCCCGATTGCCGATTTTGACGCCTACATTGAGAAACTGAGCGAGTTTGTCTACAAGACCAACCTGTTTATGAAACCTATCTTCTCGCAGGCACGTAAAGAGCCGAAGCGCATCGTGCTGGCGGAAGGGGAAGACAACCGCGTGCTGCACGCCACCCAGGAGCTTATCACCCTGGGGCTGGCGAAGCCGATTCTGATTGGCCGTCCGAGCGTTATCGAGATGCGCCTGCAGAAGTTGGGCTTGCAGATTAAGCCGGGCGTCGACTTTGAAATCGTCAATAACGAATCAGACCCGCGCTTTAAAGAGTACTGGCAGGAATACTACAGCCTGATGAAGCGTCGCGGTATCACGCAGGAACAGGCGCAGCGCGAGATGCGCAGTAATACCACCGCGATTGGTTCAATCATGGTGCAGCGCGGCGAAGCGGACGGCATGATTTGCGGTACGATCGGTGATTACCATGAGCATTTCAGCGTGATCAACCCGTTATTCGGCTACCGTGACGGCGTGCATACCGCGGGCGCGATGAACGCGCTGCTGCTGCCGAGCGGTAACACCTTTATTGCCGATACCTACGTCAACAACGATCCGACACCGGAGCAGATTGCTGAAATCACCCTGATGGCGGCGGAAAGCGTGCGTCGTTTCGGTATCGAGCCGCGCGTGGCGTTGCTGTCGCACTCTAACTTTGGCTCTTCCGACTGCCCGTCGGCCAGCAAAATGCGCGATGCGCTGGAGCTGGTGAAGGCGCGCGCGCCGGAGCTGATGATTGATGGCGAAATGCACGGCGACGCCGCATTGGTTGAAAGCATCCGTAACGACCGCATGCCGGATAGCCCGCTGAAAGGTTCGGCGAATATTCTGGTGATGCCGAATATGGAAGCTGCGCGTATCAGCTATAACCTGCTGCGCGTTTCCAGTTCCGAAGGGGTGACCGTTGGGCCGGTGCTGATGGGGGTATCGAAACCGGTACATATCCTGACGCCGATCGCCTCCGTTCGCCGCATCGTCAACATGGTGGCGCTGGCGGTGGTTGAAGCCCAGACCCAGCCGCTGTAAAACAAAAAAAGCCCCATTTTGGGGCTTTTTCGTGAGGCCTGATGGCGCTTCGTTTATCAGGCTTACGAAAGCCAGTCTTTCACTTTGATAAATTCGCTCAGCGCCGCTTCCGGGCTGTTTTCATCCGGCTGGTAGTTATACTCCCAGCGCACCAGCGGCGGCATCGACATCAGAATCGACTCTGTGCGCCCGCCGGTTTGCAGGCCAAACAGCGTGCCTCTGTCCCACACCAGATTAAATTCAACGTAGCGCCCGCGACGGTAGAGCTGGAAATCACGCTCGCGTTCGCCGTAGGCGATATCTTTACGACGCTCGACGATCGGCAGATAGGCGTCGGTAAAACCTTTCCCCACCGCCTGCATAAAGCCAAAGCAGTGATCGAAGTCTGGCGTATTCAGATCGTCAAAGAACAGGCCGCCAATGCCGCGCTGCTCGTTACGATGCTTAAGATAGAAGTAGTCGTCGCACCACTTTTTGTAGCGCGGGTAGACGTCGTCGCCAAACGGTTGGCACAGGTCGCGTGCGACGGTGTGCCAGTGCACGGCGTCTTCGTTAAAGCCGTAGTAGGGGGTTAAATCGAAACCGCCGCCGAACCACCACACCGGCTCTGCACCGGGCTTTTCAGCAATAAAAAAGCGCACATTGGCGTGGCTGGTGGGCACATAAGGATTGCGCGGATGGATAACCAGCGAGACGCCCATCGCTTCGAAGCTACGTCCTGCCAGCTCCGGACGGTGCGCCGTGGCGGAAGCGGGCATGGCGTCGCCGTGTACGTGGGAGAAATTCACGCCCGCTTGCTCAAACAGCGCGCCGTCGCGTAGCACCCGGCTGCGGCCTCCGCCGCCGGCTTCACGCTGCCAGCTATCTTCAATAAATGCGCTGCCATCGAGCTGCTCAAGCTGCCGACAAATATCGTCCTGTAGCCCGAGCAGAAAGGCTTTGACCTGCTCTACGTTAATCTTCATCAGCGGCGCTTCGCGTGGGCTTTCTGGTTATCGAACCAGTGGAAGTAGCTGATGATGCCAGAAGCAATGGCATCGGCTATTTTCTGGCGAAACGCGGCCGTACCCAGCAGTTTTTCTTCCGCCGGGTTGGTGATAAACGAGGTTTCCACCAGCACCGACGGGATCGACGGCGACTTCAGCACCACGAACGCGGCTTGTTCAGTGCTGCGGCTGTGCAGCTTATGCACGGGCTTGATTTTCTTCAGCACGTGCGAGCCGAGCGTGAGGCTGTTTTTGATGGTATCGGTTTGTACCAGATCGAACAGCACCTGCTGGAGCAGATGGTCTTTATCCTTGGCCTTTTTACCCGCCAGTTCATCGGCGGCGTTTTCACGGTCTGACAGATATTTTGCCATGGCGCTACTGGCCCCGCGGTTGGAGAGGGCAAACACCGACGCCCCCGCAGCGGACGGATTGGTAAAACCATCGGCGTGGATCGACATAAACAGGTCCGCGCCGTGCTTGTGGGCAATCTCAACCCGATCGTACAGCGGAATAAAGGTGTCGCCTGAACGGGTCAGTTTGGCGTCGATACCGTTTTTCTGCAAAATGGCGCGCACGTTTTTAGCTATCGCCAGTACGACGTGCTTTTCTTTGGAACCGTTGTGGCCAATTGCGCCGGTATCAATACCGCCGTGGCCTGGGTCCAACATGACCAGTCGGCGATTCGAAGACTTTTTCGCCGGTTTGCTGTGACCATTGCTGGTTTTTAATGTTGTGTCTTTCGCGGCTGCCTGAGACGCGATTCCCGACAGCGTGAGCGCAGCCAATCCGGCTTTTAGCACCTGACGGCGCGAAGTCAGTATTTTTAAAGGTTTAAACGTGCTCATTCCGGCCTGAGTTGTAAAAACAAGAATCTGTATGTTATATCGTATCGCGATTTTGGTTACGACTGTTCGCGATGAGAATTGTTTTACTTTTCATTTCAATACGTGTCTGTACCTTATTATGCCATTTTTTTCACTGTGCCGCGTCAGATATTGGCTAAATTGGCCGTTCACGCCATAATCACTGTTTTTAAACCTGAAAAGGTGGGCAATACCATGGAGATACGCGTTTTTCGCCAGTCGGACTTTGAAGAGGTCATCACCCTGTGGGAGCGATGCGATCTGCTGCGACCATGGAACGATCCTGAGATGGACATCGAACGGAAGGTGAATCATGACGTCAGCCTGTTTCTGGTGGCGGAAGTGAACGGCGAAGTGGTTGGCACCATCATGGGCGGCTATGACGGCCATCGCGGATCGGCCTACTATCTCGGCGTGCACCCGGAGTATCGCGGGCGCGGCATTGCCAACGCGTTGCTCAACCGTCTTGAGAAAAAACTCATTGCTCGCGGCTGTCCGAAAATCCAGATTATGGTGCGCGAAGAAAACGACGTGGTGCTGGGCATGTACGAGCGCCTGGGCTATGAACATGCCGATGCCCAAAGCTTAGGAAAGCGCCTGATCGAAGATGAAGAGTACTGATTTTTCGCCCGCTGATTACGATGCGCAGGGCCGTCTGCGTTTGCCGTTTCTGTTCTGGTGCCTGCTGTTGTTGCAAGCGCGGACGTGGGTATTATTCCTGATGGCGGGGGCCTCCCGCGATCAGGGCGATGCCTTACTGAATTTGTTCTACCCCGACCACAGTCTCTTCTGGATTGGCCTGCTGCCCGGCGTACCGGCGGTGCTGGCGTTTTTGCTTAGCGGACGGCGACATGTCTACCCGCGTTTATGGCGTCTCCTTCATCCGGCGTTAGTTGTGGCCCAGTTGATTCTCCTGTTTTGGCAGCCGTGGTTGTGGCTCAGCGGCGAAGCCGTCTCCGGCGTTGGAGTAAGCCTGCTGGTTCTCGATATTTATGCTCTGTGGTGGCTGCTGAGCAATCGACGTTTACGCGCCTGTTTTCGTGATGTCACAGATTGAACGGCACTTTTTGTGTTTACTGGACTCCAATAGGCCTGACTTGAATTTATAGGAAGTAGGAATGAAATCGCTGCGTTTACTCTTGTGTGCACTGCCGCTGGCGCTGACCGGCTGTTCAACGTTGTCTTCGGTTAACTGGTCGGCGGCCTATCCGTGGAACTGGTTTGGATCTTCTGCTGGCGTGACCGAGCAGGGCGTTGGCGGCATTACCGGCACCACGGCGCTGAGCGAGCAGGCGATTAGCGACGCACTCGGCAGCGATTACCGCCTACGTAGCGGCATGAAGGCGCATGACGGCAACATCGTCCGCTATTTTGAAGCGCTGCGTGGTGACAAGGTGGCAATGGTCATCAACGGTGACAGCGGTACCGTCAGTCGTGTTGATGTGCTGGAGGACGGCATTGTCGCCGCCGACGGGGCGCAGGTCGGCACGGCCTTCAATACGCTCTACGACAAAGCGTATGGTCACTGCCAGGCCGCAAGCGGAGACGAGAGTAACGTCGTGGAATGTAAAGCGAAAGACAGCCAGCACATTAGCTACCAGTTCTCCGGCACCTGGCAGGGGCCGCAGGGCCTCATGCCACCTGACGACGCGCTGAAAAACTGGACGCTATCGAAAATCATCTGGCGACGCTAAATTTGATGTGGAATTGACCCGCTGCGGTGAAAAACGGGTACAATATGTGAGGTTTTTCTATGCCACGACGTCGTGGCATTTTATTTTCAGGAGGAGCGATGTCTCAGGTTCAGAGCGGCATTTTGCCGGAACATTGCCGCGCGGCGATTTGGATTGAAGCCAATGTGAAAGGGGACGTTAACGCCCTGCGTGCCGGCAGCAAAATTTTTGCCGAAAAGCTGGCGGCGTTCCAGGAAAAATTCCCGGAAGCGCATTTAGGCGCGGTAGTTGCGTTTGGCCACGACACCTGGCGCGAGCTGAGTGGCGGCGTGGGCGCTGAGGAACTGAAAGATTTTCCTCAGTATGGCAAGGGGCTGGCGCCTTCCACGCAGTTTGACGTACTGATCCACATCCTCTCTCTGCGTCATGACGTGAACTTCTCCGTGGCCCAGGCCGCGTTGGCCGCTTTTGGCGACTCGCTGGACGTGCAGGAAGAAGTACACGGCTTCCGTTGGGTTGAAGAACGCGACCTGAGCGGCTTTGTTGATGGTACTGAAAACCCGGCCGGTGAAGAAACCCGTCGTGAAGTGGCGGTGATCAAAGACGGCGTCGACGCGGGCGGCAGCTATGTTTTCGTGCAGCGCTGGGAGCACAACCTCAAGCAGCTTAACCGCATGAGCGTCCCGGATCAGGAAATGATGATTGGCCGTACCAAAGAAGCCAACGAAGAGATCGACGGCGACGATCGTCCGGAAACCTCGCACCTGACTCGCGTAGACCTGAAAGAAGATGGTAAAGGACTGAAGATTGTGCGTCAGAGCCTGCCGTACGGCACGGCCAGCGGTACGCACGGCCTGTACTTTTGCGCTTACTGCGCGCGTTTGCACAATATTGAACAGCAGTTGCTGAGCATGTTTGGCGATACCGACGGTAAGCGTGACGCAATGCTGCGCTTTACTAAGCCGGTGACCGGTGGGTATTACTTTGCGCCTTCGCTGGATAAGCTGGTGGCGTTGTAAGCTGCGCTCTCTTCAGAGGCCATGTGTTTAGTGGCCTGATAATGGTAGCGACAGGCGGCAATCATAAGAGCATCGTCTTCTACACTGTAAACCAGGCGATGCTCTAACGTAATTCTGCGGGACCAGTATCCTGCCAGACTGTGTCTCAGCGGTTCTGGTTTTCCTTTGCCGGTAAAAGGTGTACGTTTTATCTCCCTGATAAGCTCATTGATTTTCCTGATCATGTTCTTATCCGTTTCCTGCCAGTACAGATAATCATCCCATGCCTGTAATGACCAGATAAGTCTCATTCGATTAAATCTCTTTGAATGCCATTTCCGGATTTCAGCTCTTCCACTGCATCCATCAGTCGCTTAGCATTTGCAGGGAACTGCATCAACCAGGCTGTCTCCTCGAGTGAGTTGTACTCTTCAAGCGACATCAGTACACAGGCTTCGCCGTTTTGTCGGGTGATGAGGATTGGTGTACGCTCTTCCGCTGTCTGGCGCATGGTGTCTGAGAGGTTCTGCCTTGCTTCGCTGTAGCTGATAGTTCTCATGGTTTTCTCCTGATAATGTACATCTCATTTTACAATGGTGACGATTTTCTCACCATGAATCTGACTATTTGGAATCAGACCTGCCGCAATGGCAAGGCACGGGTAGCTTTCTTGCGAGGCGTTATCCAGATATTCCTGTTATGTTAAAAATCCTTATTCCCTTTTCAACTTCCAAATCACTAAACGGTATATAAAACCGTTACTCCTTTAGTACCCGTTATAAATACACTGATGCTCAGAAAGTCCTCACACTATAGGGTGCGCAATGGCGATTAAGTTACTGAAAAAAGGATACCTGACTCTGGCGGCATCTGTGCTGCTGATGGCTCAGGCGCAGGCGACGGAACTGTTGAACAGCTCCTATGACGTTTCCCGCGAGCTGTTTGCCGCCCTGAATACGCCGTTTGAGCAGCAGTGGGCGCAGGAGAATGGGGGGGACAAACTGACAATCAAGCAGTCCCATGCCGGTTCTTCCAAACAGGCGCTGGCAATTCTGCAGGGCTTAAAAGCAGACGTTGTAACTTATAACCAGGTAACCGACGTGCAGATTCTGCATGACAAGGGCAATCTGATTCCGGCGGACTGGCAGGCGCGTTTGCCGAATAACAGTTCGCCGTTCTATTCGACCATGGCGTTCCTGGTACGTAAGGGCAACCCGAAGAATATCCACAGCTGGAATGACCTGGTGCGCCCGGACGTGAAGCTGATTTTCCCGAACCCGAAAACCTCCGGTAACGCGCGCTATACCTATCTGGCGGCGTGGGGCGCGGCGGATCAAGCTGACGGTGGCGATAAAGCGAAAACCGAGCAGTTTATGACCCAGTTCCTGAAAAACGTCGAAGTGTTTGATACCGGCGGCCGTGGCGCAACCACCACTTTCGTGGAGCGTGGTCTGGGCGATGTGCTGATCACTTTCGAATCCGAAGTGAACAACATCCGCAAACAGTATGAAGCACAGGGCTTTGAAGTGGTGGTGCCAAAGGTCAATATTCTTGCGGAGTTCCCGGTGGCATGGGTGGATAAAAACGTGAAGGCCAACGGTACCGAGAAAGCGGCGAAGGCTTACCTGAACTATCTGTACAGCCCGCAGGCGCAGACCATCATCACCGATTACTACTACCGCGTGAATAACCCGCAGGTGATGGATAAGCTGAAAGATAAATTCCCGCAAACAGAACTGTTCCGCGTGGAGGACAAGTTTGGTGCCTGGCCGGAAGTGATGAAGACGCACTTCGCCAGCGGTGGCGAGTTAGACAAGCTGTTAGCGGCGGGGCGTAAGTAATGTTTGCTGTTTCCTCCAGGCGTGTGCTGCCGGGCTTTACCTTAAGCCTCGGCACCAGTCTGCTGTTTGTCTGTTTGATTCTGTTACTGCCGCTCAGCGCGCTGGTGATGCAGCTCGCTGAGATGAGCTGGTCGCAGTATTGGGAGGTGATCAGCAACCCGCAGGTGGTCGCTGCCTATAAGGTGACGCTGTTGTCGGCATTTGTCGCCTCTATCTTTAACGGCGTATTTGGTCTGTTGATGGCGTGGATTTTAACGCGCTACCGTTTTCCTGGCCGCACGTTGCTGGATGCCTTGATGGATCTGCCGTTCGCGCTGCCGACGGCTGTGGCTGGCCTGACGTTAGCATCGCTGTTCTCGGTAAACGGTTTGTACGGCGAATGGCTGGCGAAGTTTGATATCAAGGTGACCTATACCTGGATCGGCATCGCGGTGGCAATGGCGTTTACCAGTATCCCATTCGTGGTGCGTACCGTGCAGCCCGTGCTGGAGGAATTAGGCCCGGAGTATGAAGAAGCGGCAGAAACCTTGGGCGCAACGCGTTGGCAGAGCTTCCGTAAAGTGGTGCTGCCGGAGCTGTCTCCGGCGCTGTTGGCGGGTGTGGCGCT
The DNA here is from genome assembly GCF_028069715.1 of Kluyvera sp. Awk 3. NCBI lineage: Bacteria > Pseudomonadati > Pseudomonadota > Gammaproteobacteria > Enterobacterales > Enterobacteriaceae > Kluyvera > Kluyvera sp. Awk 3. The sequence goes on from NZ_JANEWH010000001.1 coordinate 139,609, forward strand.
GTCCTTTACGCGTAGCCTCGGCGAGTTTGGCGCGGTGATATTCATCGCTGGCAACATCGCATGGAAGACGGAAGTGACCTCGCTGATGATCTTTATTCGCCTGCAGGAGTTTGATTATCCGGCGGCGAGTGCGATTGCTTCGGTGATCCTTGCAGCCTCTCTGCTGCTGCTGTTCACCATCAATACTTTGCAAAGTCGCTTTGGTCGGCGTGTGGTAGGTCATTAATGGCGGAAGTGACTCAATTGAAGCGTTATGACGCGCCCCGCTTTAACTGGGGCAAATGGTTTCTGATAGGTACCGGGGTACTGGTTTCGGCCCTTATCCTGTTGGTGCCGATGATTTATATCTTCATCCAGGCGTTCAGCAAAGGATTAATGCCGGTATTACAAAACCTGGCCGATCCGGACATGCTGCACGCCATCTGGCTGACGGTGATGATTGCGCTGATTACCGTGCCGGTAAACCTGGTATTCGGCGTGCTGCTCGCCTGGCTGGTGACGCGTTTTGACTTCCCGGGCCGTCAGTTGCTGCTGACGCTGCTGGACATCCCGTTTGCAGTCTCGCCGGTCGTAGCGGGTCTGGTGTATCTGCTGTTTTACGGCTCCAACGGTCCGCTTGGCGGCTGGCTGGAAGCACACAACCTGCAAATTATGTTTGCCTGGCCGGGCATGGTGCTGGTGACCATCTTCGTCACCTGTCCGTTTGTGGTTCGCGAGCTGGTCCCGGTGATGCTCAGCCAGGGTAGTCAGGAAGATGAAGCGGCGATTCTGCTTGGCGCGTCCGGCTGGCAAATGTTCAGACGCGTGACGTTACCGAATATTCGCTGGGCGCTGCTGTACGGCGTGGTGTTGACCAACGCTCGCGCTATCGGCGAGTTCGGCGCGGTATCGGTGGTTTCCGGCTCAATTCGCGGCGAGACCCTGTCGTTACCGTTACAGATTGAACTGCTTGAACAGGATTACAACGCCGTCGGTTCCTTTACCGCGGCGGCGCTGCTGACCCTGATGGCGATTCTGACGTTGTTTTTAAAGAGTGCGTTGCAGTGGCGTTTGCATAATCAAGAAAAACGCGCGCAACAGGAGGGAAATCATGAGCATTGAGATTGCCAATATTAAGAAATCTTTTGGTCGCACCCAGGTGCTGAATGATATCTCTCTGGATATCCCTTCCGGCCAGATGGTCGCGCTGTTGGGGCCCTCTGGCTCCGGGAAAACCACGCTGCTGCGTATTATCGCCGGGCTGGAGCACCAGACCAGTGGGCACATCCGTTTCCACGGCTCTGACGTCAGTCGCTTGCATGCGCGCGATCGTAAGGTGGGTTTCGTGTTCCAGCACTATGCGCTGTTCCGCCATATGACGGTGTTTGACAACATTGCTTTCGGTTTGACGGTGCTGCCGCGTCGTGAACGACCCAATGCCGCCACCATTAAAGCGAAAGTGACCAAACTGCTGGAGATGGTGCAACTGGCGCACCTTGCCGATCGCTATCCGGCGCAGCTTTCCGGCGGACAAAAGCAGCGTGTGGCGCTGGCTCGCGCATTGGCGGTGGAGCCACAAATTTTACTGCTCGATGAACCGTTCGGCGCGCTGGATGCGCAGGTGCGTAAAGAGCTGCGTCGCTGGCTGCGTCAGCTGCATGAAGAGCTGAAATTCACCAGCGTGTTCGTCACCCACGACCAGGAGGAGGCGATGGAAGTTGCTAACCGCGTGGTGGTGATGAGCCAGGGCAATATTGAACAAGCCGACGAGCCGGATCAGGTATGGCGCGAGCCAGCTACCCGCTTCGTGCTGGAGTTTATGGGCGAAGTGAACCGTCTGCAGGGTATCGTGCGCGGCGGGCAGTTCCACGTTGGCGCGCACCGCTGGCCGCTAGGCTACACGCCATCTTATCAGGGGCCCGTGGATCTGTTCCTGCGTCCGTGGGAAGTGGATGTCAGCCGTCGCACCAGCCTCGATTCGCCGCTGCCAGTGCAGGTGCTGGAAGCCAGCCCGAAAGGGCACTACACCCAATTAGTCGTGCAGCCGCTGGGGTGGTATCACGATCCGCTAACCGTGGTGATGCGCGGTGACGACGCGCCGCTGCGCGGCGAGCGTCTGTTTGTCGGCTTACAGAACGCGCGTTTGTATCATGGTGACGAGCGGATCGAATCCCATGAGACGCTTGCTCTGGCCGAAACGGCCTGATAGCTTAATCGCACGTGGTTTTGCCGGGGGGCGCTACGCTTGCCCGGCCGACGGCCCGGTACGCAAAACGCTGCCGGGTTTTTTATTGGACAGCAGAAGTGAATACATTAGAACAAACGATCGGCAACACGCCGCTGGTCAAATTACAGCGTCTGGGGCCGGAAAACGGCAGCGAAATCTGGATCAAACTGGAAGGTAACAACCCGGCAGGGTCGGTAAAAGACCGCGCGGCGCTGTCGATGATCGTCGAGGCGGAAAAGCGTGGTGAAATCAAACCGGGCGACGTACTGATTGAAGCCACCAGCGGAAATACCGGTATTGCACTGGCGATGATTGCCGCGCTGAAAGGCTACCGCATGAAGCTGCTGATGCCGGATAACATGAGTCAGGAACGCCGTGCGGCGATGCGTGCTTACGGCGCCGAATTGATTCTGGTGACCAAAGAACAGGGGATGGAAGGCGCCCGCGATTTAGCGCTGGAGATGGCCCAACGCGGTGAAGGCAAGCTGTTGGATCAGTTCAACAATCCGGACAACCCGTACGCACACTACACCACCACCGGCCCGGAAATCTGGCAGCAAACAGAAGGGCGTATCACCCATTTTGTTTCCAGCATGGGCACCACCGGCACCGTTACCGGCGTGTCGCGTTTTCTGCGCGAACAGGAGAAAGCAGTCACCATCGTTGGCCTACAGCCGGAAGAGGGCAGCAGCATTCCGGGCATTCGCCGCTGGCCTGCCGAGTATATGCCAGGGATTTTCAACGCCAGCCTGGTGGACCAGGTGCTGGATATTCACCAGAACGACGCGGAAAATACCATGCGCGCGCTGGCGGTAAAAGAAGGGGTGTTCTGCGGCGTCAGTTCCGGTGGCGCGGTTGCCGGCGCGATTCGCGTAGCGGAACAGAATCCGGGAGCTGTGGTGGTAGCGATCATCTGCGATCGCGGCGATCGCTACCTGTCTACCGGCGTGTTTGGCGAAGAGCACTTCAGCCAGGGGGCGGGGATCTAAACCGCAGGACTATCCAGCAGGTCGGTGCCGTAGGAGTTGTCTACCGTGCACAGCCAACGCCCTTCCTGCTGGCGAAACACGTAGGTCGCACGGCGCGTGACCTGTGTCGTGCCCCCTTCGGCGAGCGGGATATCTAACCGCGTTTCCATAATCACCAGCGCGTTATCGCCCCCTTCAATAATCTCCATACGACCCTGCGTTACCACCAGTCGATGCTGAAAGTAATCAGCGATGGCGATAAACGCTTTGCGGATGTTTTCCTTGCCGCTGACTACCATCCCCGGCTTGACGACCAGGGTGGCGTCGTCGGCATAGTATTCCATCAACGTGGCGTAGTCTTCCTGCGAGATGGCGCGGTCGCAGGCTTCGATAACGGCTCTTAGCGATGATGCTGGCATGTATTCTCCTTATAACCGTGTGCGATCCCGGTGGCGCTGCGCCGTAGACGAACTGGAGGGCGATTGGGTCAGCTTATCAAGAAATTCCCACAGTTTCTGGTTCATTTCACGATAATCATGGGTACGCATCTCATCTACTGAGCGAATGAATGGCTTGCCTTTGGCCTCAGCCAACTCCTGTTCAGAGTGTTGAATCAGCCCTTCAACCGCCTCGGCGGTAAATTCCATATGGCACTGGAAGCCGTACACCTTATCGCCATATTGTACGATCTGACGTGGACAGCCATCACTTTCGGCCAGAATGACCGTTCCGGCGGCTAAGCCCGGCATGTCGTTGTGCCAGTGGCCGACGGTGAGCGGTGAGCCAAAGTGGCTGAACAGCGGGTGCTGTTGGCCTGCTGCGGTGAGGATAATCGGGTAGTGACCAATCTCTTTTTCCGGGCTCTGACAAACGGCTGCGCCTAGCGCTTCACCAATCAGCTGCGAACCCAGGCAGATGCCGACGACGGTGCGCCCGGCGTCTATCGCCTGACGAATCAACCGCTGCTCGGCTTGTGAATCAAAGTAGGGGCACTCGGCAAGTGTAGTACGTGGCGACTGAGGTCCGCCGAACACCACCAGCATATCAAAGCCGTCAGCGTTGTCGGGGACGCTTTCATACCGATAGACGTGAGTCCAGCTAACGTCGTGGCCGCGAGACTCGGCCCAGGGGAGGTGAGCGCCTGCGGATTCAAACGATTCGTGAAGCACAAAATGGACGCGCATGGATGTTCTCCTGTCAGAGGCTAAGCGCATGATAAATATCGGACGCCAGACGATTGATGTCGTTGTCGTTAAGGGTTGAAAGGGTGATACGCAGGCCGTGCGCGGGCGCGTTGACGCCAAACGCTTCACCTTCGCGGACCAGCCAGCCTGCTTTTGCCAGCGCAAACGCTGTACGCTGACTGGGGGTTGCAAGCGGTAGCCATAGGTTCAGGCCGTCCCCCTGAAGCACGCCGTCTACACCGTGGCGGCCCAGTGCCTCAGCCAGTTTCTGCTGTTGGCCAGCATAAAACAGGCGGGATTCGGTGAGAGTACGTTGGTAGGCTTCGTCCGCCAGGCAAGCGTAAACCAGATCCTGTAACAGATGGCTGACCCATTGGCTACCGGCGTTAAGCCGTAGTCTTAGCCTGGCTGACGTGGCCGGGTCGCTGGCGACAAAAGCCAGCCGCAGGTCCGGGCCTAACGTTTTAGACATTGATCGAACCACGGCCCAGTGCTGGGTTTGCGGCGTGAGTACCGGATGCCAGGCCGCGGACGACAGCAGCGCAAAGTGGTCATCGACAATAACCAGTACCTGCGGGTAGCGACTCAGCACCTGCTGGATAGCGGCGGCGCGAGCGGCGCTCAGGCTGTAGCCTGTGGGGTTGTGGGCGCGTGGCGTTAAAATCACCGCGCGCGCGCCTTTGGCGAGCGCCAGTTCAAGCTTTTCCGCCACCAGTCCTTCGCCATCAATCTCTACCGGGCTGGCATTAAAACCGCTGTAGCGCAGCATGCTAATGCTGCTGAGAAAGCAGGGGTCTTCCACAACCACGCTGTCGCCGGGGAGCAAGTGCGCGCAGAGCAGGCGCTCAATGGCATCCACCGCGCCGTTGGTCAGGTCGATATCGCCGGCGGCGGGCATGGCATCCTGCATCCATTCCAGCGCCCAGTCATACAGCGCTGGAGACACCGGTGCATCACCGTAAAGGCGTGGCGTGCGGCTGATGTGCGAAAGATAACGCGCCAGGTCAGGTAATCTGGTCGTCGCCGGATTGCCGCTGGAAAGATCGGTGAGCGGCGTATGCGGATTCCCACCTTCCAGTGCCGTTGGCGCAGGTGTCTCTTTCACAACGGTGCCGTTGCGTCCCAGGCTTAGCGCCAGCCCTGAGGTCACCAGCCGTTTGTAGGCAGACGCCACCGTATTACGGTTTACCCCCAGTCTTGCAGCCAGTTCCCTGACCGGCGGCAGCGTTTCACCCTTCGCCAGTTGGCCGCTGGTGATATGCTGACGAATACTGTCAAAGATTTCGTTGGCGCTTTTTCCGTCGATCATTATTGACCTATGACAAAATGAAATTTAGCATATGACGATAATAGTGAGGCGCTCGCCCGCTGTCCAGAGTCATGAGGAGAAGGAGATGGGGCAGGATAGTGAAATACAGTCGGTGCTCTTCAACGATACGCACCGCGCGCTGCAAACGGATATCGTTGCCGTGCAGTCTCTGGTGGTTTATGGCTGCGTCGGCAACAGCATTGCCGTTCCGGCCATAAAAGCGCATGGCCTACGGGTCACCGCGGTACCAACGGTGCTGTTTAGCAACACGCCGCATTACGAGACGTTCTACGGTGGAATTATTCCCGGCGAATGGTTTGGCGGTTATCTCACCGCACTGAATGAACGTGACGCGTTGCGCGAGCTGAAGGCCGTGACCACCGGCTATATGGGCAGCGCTGAGCAGATTGCGCTGCTGGCGCAGTGGCTGAAAATGGTGAAGATCACGCATCCGGATATCTGCATTCTGGTCGACCCGGTAATTGGCGATGTCGACAGCGGGATGTATGTGAAGGCAGAAATTCCAGAGGCCTATCGTACGCACCTGTTGCCGCTGGCGCAGGGGCTAACGCCGAACGTATTTGAGCTGGAAATGCTGAGTGGTAAGCCCTGTGGCACGTTGAATGAGGCGATTGCGGCAGCGCAATCGCTGTTATCTGAGACGCTAAAATGGGTGGTGATCACCAGCGCGCCGGGCCAGTCGACAGAAAATATTACGGTGGCGGTAGTGACCGCGGAATCTACGGCCATCATTGACCATCCACGTCTGGAAACGGACTTAAAAGGCACTGGCGATCTGTTCTGCGCCGAGCTGATTAGCGGCATTGTGCAGAAAAAAACGCTGTCCGATGCCGCCCATGATGCGGCACAGCGGGTGCTTGAGGTGATGAGCTGGACGCAGAAATGCGGCTGCGATGAATTAATTCTGCCGCCGGCAGAGGAGGTGCGATGAAGAGCTACCGTCTGGTTATTCGCCATAACGGGCGTCTGGTGGGCCATTATGATACCAGTGGGCAAAATGCGCTGGAGGATGCCTGCGTCGCGCGTGCGATGTTCGGCGTCACCGGTGGTTATCAATGTGAGCTGCAGGTGTCCGATTCCGAACGTCGGATACTGGAAAGTGGCCCGGAGGGGATGAAAATCCTGATGCGCGAGCCATGCTTTCGCCCGGTGACCTCGCAGCTGTAATTGGTAAGCCGGATAAGGCGCTTGCGCCGCCATCCGGCAATCGTATGGCATATTGCCTGATGGCGCTGCGCTTATCAGGCCTACAGGCAAAAAAAATGGCGCCAATCGGCGCCATTTTTATATGCGGTTAAGAATTACTTCTTAATGCGAATCACCGGAGTTTCACCCACGGTAACGCTACCGGAAAGCTTGGTCAGCTCTTTGATCTCGTCCATGTTGGAGATAACAACCGGCGTCAGGGTAGACTTGGCTTTCTCTTCCAGCAGCGGCAGATCGAACTCGATAACGGTGTCGCCAACTTTCACGCGCTGGCCTTCTTCCGCGATACGTTTGAAACCTTCGCCTTTCAGTTCAACGGTGTCGATACCGAAGTGAACGAACAGCTCGATGCCGCTATCGGATTCGATAGAGAAAGCGTGGTTGGTTTCAAAGATTTTACCGATGGTGCCGTCAACCGGCGCAACCATTTTGTTGCCGGTCGGTTTGATAGCAATGCCATCACCAACGATTTTCTCAGCAAACACTACATCCGGTACGTCTTCGATGTTGACGATTTCACCAGAGAGCGGTGCAATGATCTCAATGGTTCCGGTGTCTTTTTTATCATCAGAAACCAGAGATTTCAGTTTATCGAACAAACCCATGATCTTCTCCTAAGCAGTAATTTGGGCCGCGTCTCGTGGATTAGCAGATTGTTTTTTCTTCAATGAACTTGTTAACCAACGCCAGTAATTCGTCTGTTGTTGGTTGCGCAAGTGCTTGCTCTGCTAATACCTTCGCATCTTCGAAGTTCGTGTTACGGATAATCTTCTTAATGCGCGGGATAGAAATGGCGCTCATAGAGAATTCGTCCAGACCCATCCCCAGCAACAGAAGTGTAGCACGTTCGTCGCCTGCAAGCTCACCACACATGCCAGTCCATTTGCCTTCAGCATGAGAAGCATCAATAACTTGCTTGATCAAATTGAGGACAGACGGCGACATTGGCTGGTAAAGATGTGAAATCATATCATTACCACGGTCAACTGCCAGAGTATACTGCGTTAAATCATTGGTGCCGATACTAAAGAAATCAACTTCTTTGGCTAAATGACGCGCAATTGTCGCCGCCGCCGGTGTTTCCACCATCACGCCGATTTCGATTGACTCGTCAAACGCTTTACCTTCGTCACGCAGTTCCTGTTTGTAGATCTCGATCTCTTTCTTCAGTGCACGCACTTCTTCAACGGAGATGATCATCGGGAACATGATGCGCAGCTTACCGAAAGCGGAAGCACGCAGGATGGCGCGTACCTGGTCACGCAGGATCTCTTTACGATCCATCGCGATACGCACGGCACGCCAGCCCAGGAACGGGTTCTCTTCTTTCGGGAAGTTCATGTACGGCAGCTCTTTATCGCCGCCGATATCCATGGTACGAACAATCACCGCCTGAGAGCCACAGGCTTCAGCAACGGCTTTGTACGCAGCAAACTGTTCTTCTTCAGTTGGCAGCGCGTCGCGGTCCATGAACAGGAATTCGGTGCGGTACAGACCAACACCTTCAGCGCCGTTACGCTCAGCACCGTCGATATCACGCACGGTACCGATGTTGGCACAAACTTCAACCTGGTGGCCATCAAGGGTGATTGCCGGCAGATCTTTCAGTTTTGCCAGTTCGGCTTTCTCAGAAGCAACCTGCTCCTGAACGGCACGAAGCTTGTCAATTTCTTCGTTGGTTGGGTTGACGTAAACCACGTTGTTTACGGCATCCAGAATCAGATAGTCGCCATTTTTCACCTGAGTGGTGACGCTACCGGTACCCACGATCGCTGGCAGTTCCAGGGAACGCGCCATGATAGAAGTGTGGGAAGTACGGCCACCGACGTCAGTGATGAAACCCAGCACCTTTTTCAGGTTCAGCTGTGCGGTTTCTGACGGCGTCAGGTCAGCGGCAACCAGGATAACTTCGTCCTGAATCGCGCTCAGGTCAATAATCGCCAGACCCAGGATGTTGCGCAGCAGGCGCTTACCGATGTCACGTACGTCAGCCGCACGTTCTTTCAGGTATTCATCATCCAGTTCTTCCAGGGCAGTCGCCTGACCTTCGATAACTTCATGCGCAGCCGCGTCAGCCGTCATGTTCTTATCTTTAATCAGGGCTATGATTTCCTGCTCCAGCTCCTCATCTTCGAGCAGCATGATATGCCCTTCGAAGATGGCTTCTTTTTCTTCACCGAAAGTTTCGCCAGCTTTAGTTTTGATAGCTTCGAGCTGCGCGGACGCCTTAGCGCGACCGTTCAGAAAACGCTCAACTTCCTGCTCAACCTTATCGGCAGAAATTTTCTTCCGGTCGATGACAATTTCATCTTCTTTCAGCAGCAATGCTTTACCGAAAGCGATACCCGGGGATGCTAAAATGCCTGAAATCATAACCCTACCTTACTTGTGACTGATATTTAAAAGAACTCGTTGAACTTACTCGAGTTCAGCCATCAGTTTAACCAGATGCTCAACTGCTTTCTGCTCGTCTTCACCTTCTGCGGACAGGGTGACAACAGTACCCTGAGTCAGGCCCAGAGTTTGCAGTTTGAACAGGCTTTTCGCGCTAGCGCTTTTGCCGTTGGAAGTCACAGTGATCTCAGAAGTGAAGCCTTTCGCTTCTTTAACAAACTGAGCAGCAGGGCGGGTATGCAGACCGTTCGGAGCGGTAATGGTAACTTCTTGCTGGAACATTATATTTCCCCAACTTATAGGTTTAGTGTTGTGGAACTAAAGTCTAGCCTGGTGGCTACACTTTAGCCTGTATTACTCAATTCAAGCGACGTCCACAAAATCAGCACTACCATCGGCGACAAACCTTCCGACGCAGACGCTTCTGGCCTTTGACGTTTCGCTTATCATTAAACATTATGCCGCGAAAGCAGGATTTGAACCAAATCATAAAATCGATTCAGCACAGGAAAAGCTGTAATGAATAATTTCGCGGCTCAAAATAAATATGATGGTTAAATACCAGACCTACGGAGGTGAAGCAATGCCAGGGGGGGTAAAAGTTTGACGTGCACCACAAAAAAGCACCCAAAAGGGTGCTTTTTTACACAATTTTAACGCGCTGGCATTACTGTTGCAGTTCTTTCTCAGTGAAGAGATCTGCGAACAACGCCGTGCTCAAATAGCGTTCACCCGAAGATGGTAGGATAACCACAATATTCTTATTGGTAAAGGTTTCATCTTCCTGGAGTTTCAGCGCTGCGGCAACCGCTGCACCGGAAGAGATCCCAGCCAGAATACCTTCTTCTTCCATCAGGCGACGCGCGGTGGAGATGGCTTCTTCATTGGTAATCGCGACGACTTTATCGATCAGCTTCAGATCGAGGTTGCCCGGGATGAAACCAGCGCCGATCCCCTGGATCTTATGCGGGCCTGGCTTCAGCTCTTCACCGGCCAGCGCCTGAGCGATAACCGGGGAGTCGGTAGGTTCAACGGCGACGGAAATCAGATCCGTTTTGCCTTTTGTGCCTTTAATATAGCGAGACACGCCGGTCAGCGTACCGCCGGTGCCCACGCCTGCAATGAAAACGTCAACCTGTCCGTCGGTATCTTCCCAGATTTCCGGGCCGGTGGTTTTTTCGTGAATTTCCGGGTTAGCCGGGTTGCTGAACTGTTGCAGCAGCAGATATTTTTCCGGGTTACTGGCGACGATTTCTTCCGCTTTCTGAATCGCGCCTTTCATCCCTTTCGCGCCTTCAGTCAGCACCAGGTTCGCGCCCAGCGCTTTCAGCAGCTTACGGCGTTCGATACTCATGGTTTCCGGCATGGTCAGCGTCAGTTTGTAACCGCGAGCGGCAGCGACATAGGCCAGAGCGATACCGGTGTTACCGCTGGTCGGTTCAACCAGCTCGATACCCGGTTTCAGTACACCGCGTTTTTCGGCATCCCAAATCATATTGGCACCGATACGGCATTTGACGCTGAAGCTCGGGTTACGTGATTCAACCTTCGCCAGGATGCGCCCGTTACCGATGCGGTTCAGTCGTACCAGCGGCGTATGACCGATAGTCAGGGAGTTATCTTCAAAAATCTTACTCATGGCCTGTCCTTAACTGTATGAAATTTGGGGTACTGGACCAGCATACCTGCTTAAAGATTCTGCGGAAGTAAGGATTTCGCATATCTATATACTGAAGGGAAATAATGGCAAGCGGGATGGAATAAGACAAGGTATAAGCCCCATCCATGTGGATGAGGCATGATATGCGTTAGCCCTGAGTCGCGGAGATCGGCGCTGGCGAGGTGCGGCCATAGCGTCCTTTACCGAGCACCTGAATGCCGATAAGCGTAATCACCCAGGCAATGACGCCCATCACCAGGTAGGTTTTGGCGAAGCCGTAGCGATCGTAGAGCATTCCGGCAATGGGGTTGATGAGCGCAATACCTAAGTAGTTAAAGCAGCCGAGGACCATATAAACGGTACCGGTTAAGCGCTTATCGAAGTAGAGGGAGAGATATTTAAAGATGGATACCAGCAGCAGCGCCATTTCCAGACCGTAGAAGGGTTTAATAATGGCAATCATCCACGCGTGGGTCGCCAGTGCGGAAACAATCAGCCGCAGTCCAATCACAAAACCCGCTAACAAGAGACCGTTGCGCGCGCCGACTTTATTAATCAGCCAGGGAATAGAAAACATAAGAATGAATTCGACGGCGGATTGAACTGAACCCATATAACCGAGCATCGCGTTACCCTGTTTATGGTCGGCAAAGAAGCTGACAAAATAACGCGGGAACTGCTGTTCGGCGCTCTGCATCATCCAGATAATTCCGCCGTAAAAGAGCATCAGGATCCAGAATCCACTTTGGGTAAAGAGCATTTTAACGTCAGTTTTATTGACCGGCGCTTTTTGCCCGGCGTTCACCGCCTGCCAGTCGATACCTTCGCCCTGCGTTTTTAGCATGCCGAGCAGCATAAGCAGCACCACGCAGGCCAGCGATGTGACGCAGAAGTTGTAGCTCGGCGACAGGTTGAACAGCTGCCCGGCAAACAGCGACGCCACTGCCCAGCCCATCGAACCCCACATCCGCACGCGGCCAAACTCAAAAGACCAGGCGCGGCTGTAGCGGTCGGCGTAGGATTCAAATACCAGCACCCCCGCCAGATACGCGAAGGAAAGATACAGCGCGCCAACCAGCATACCGGCAATCAGATTAAAACCGAGCAGCGGTTGATAGACCCAGATGAAAAAGGGAGCCGCCAGCACCGAAGCGAGGGTCACGATGACCAGCAGGTGTTTGCCGAGGCCGAGCTTATCCATGATATAGCCGCAGACGGGCTTCATCGCCAGTGCAAACAGGGCGTTGATTGACAGGACAAAGCCAATCTTTTCACTGTTCAGACCGACGTTATCGGCCAGCCAGATTGCCAGAAATGACCAGCTGGTGGACCATGCAAAATAGAAAACAAACAGACAGAGGCTTATTCTGATATAAGCCTGCTTATTTATCGTGCTGACCATATAATTCCACTCCATCGCGAAATGATGGCGCTACGTTAGCCCGAATAAGCGTCGCTGACTTTTATCTGATTGCCACCCTTCGGCCAGCCTGTCGTTTTTATCCTCAGAAGCTGTGTTGGCCCTCACAGAATGAAAATGACGCTTTTTCAAGCGCTGTCTGAGGACAATAAAACTCAATTTTCAGCCGTGATTTTTAAATTATTTCCCTTTAAAAATAAGGTGTTTGACAAGCTAATCGCCGGCGGTTTAATTTCGCTACTCTGACGATAGCTCAGGAAATGGCCATGCAAACTTTGCATCAATCCCGCATATTCAATCGCCCCGGCGATCGTGTTTGCGTGCAATATTGGTTGCCTGGCATCGCTTACCCCGAGCACGATCACGATTATCACGAAATACTCTTTTTGCTCTCCGGGACGATGACCCATATCGTCAACGGCTACCCCTGGTTTATGCGCGCGGGCTCTTTTATGGCGCTGCGCGCCGACGATCGTCACGCTTTTACTGAAATGCGGGAAACCTGCGCCATTAACCTGTTGCATGTTCCGCTGGGAGAGTTGAACTGGTTTAAAAGTCGTACTGCGCTGCTGTTTGAGGAACCTGAGCCACAGTTATGGTATATGGCGGTCCCCGAGTGGCTGAAGGTAGTGGGGGAGATTAACGCATTTGCCTGCACTGAGATGGGGGAGTGCAACGAGAGTGAGATGCTGCGTAGCGCGCAGCAGGAAACTTTCCTGCTGCGGCTGCTGAGCCAGTTGCCGGGTTATCGCCAGAAAACGAATGCGAAACTCAGCGTGGAGGAACGGTTATGCCTTGCGCTTTCATGGATAGAGTGTCACTGGCAGTCCAGAGTAGAGTGGACGACGCTGGCGGAACGTTATTCACTGACGTTACGCACCTTTCAGCGCCGTTTTAAACAGCGAACCGGGATGACGCCGCAGCAGTATTTAATCGCCCTACGGCTGCGTCACGCCCGATTTTTAATGCAGCAAGACGTTCTCTCGCTGCGGGATATTGCCGAGTACTGTCACTTCTACGATGCCAGTCACCTGAGCAACTGCCTGAAACAGCAGGCGCTTACTTCCACATCGCGTGTTTATCGCGATAGCAGTCGACCCACATTGCCGTCGCGCCGCAGATAGCTACCGGGATGATCACCAGGTTAAGCACCGGAATTAAGGTGAACAGGCTGGTCAGCGCGCCAAACTGCATGTTGGTGACCTTACGCGTGCGCAGCGCTTCACGCATGGTTTTAAACGGCACCTTATGGTTATCGAACGGGTAGTCACAGTACTGAATCGCCAGCATCCACGCGCTGAACAGGAACCACAGCACCGGTGCGACCGTCTGACCAATGCCCGGAATGAAATAGAGCAATAGCAGCACAACGGCGCGCGGCAGATACCACGCCAGCTTCTGCCATTCACGTTTCATGATGCGCGGCAGGTCTTTCATAATACCGACAATACCGGTATCCGGCGGAGTTGCGCCGGTTAAGCGCGCTTCCAACTGCTCTGCCAGCAGGCCATTAAACGGTGCGGCTATCCAGTTGGCGATAGTAGAAAAGAAGTAGCCGAAGACCAGCAAAATCGAAATCACGATAACCGGCCAAAGCAGATAGCTCAGCCACTGCAGCCAGTCGGGAATACGCCCCATCAGCGAGGGGATCCAGCTCTCCAGCTTGCTGAACAGCCACCAGAAGGCGCCGCCCATCAGCACAATATTGACCAACAGCGGTAAGATGACGAATCGGCGAATGCCCGGCAAGCCGATCAGTTTCCAGCCCTGAGAGAAATAGTAAACGCCGCTACGTGCGGCAGGGGTGGACGATGAAACCATGGTCAGATGAAGCTCCTTTGTCTGACTACATTAAAAGACGACACTATATTAGCGAGTTGTTGGACAATGACCAGTTAAGAAATGTTCGAAAAACAAGCAAAAAGTACGATTTAATTCATCTTTATGCGGTGAATGTCATGTGTACACTTGCACTTGACGTGATGGGCAAATACTCTTAGTGAGTAAATGTTTGCCGTGGTGGCAAGGTGTTAGAACAACAGAGAATATAATGATGCAGGATTTGCGTCTGATATTAATCATTGTTGGCGCGATCGCCATACTCGCTTTACTGGTTCATGGTTTCTGGACGAGCCGTAAAGAACGTTCCTCGATGTTCCGCGATCGCCCAATCAAGCGTATGAAGTCTCGTGATGCCGACGATGAGTCGGAAGATGACTTTGATGACAATGTTGAAGGCGTGGGTGAAGTTCGTGTCCACAAGGTCAATCACGCCCCTGGGGTTGCCGGGGAGCATGAAGCACCTCGTCACGCGCCCCAACACCAGTACCAGCCGCCTTACGAGCGTCAGGCGCCTCAGCCTGCGCGCGTGCAGGAGCCGGTACAGCAGCCGCCCGTGCAACAGCCGCATCAGCCTGCTCAGCACGCGCCGGTTCCACCGCCGCAGCCTGTGCAGCCGCAACAGCCTGTGCGCCCTCCGGTTGTTGAACAGCCGCAGCACGCGCCGGTACAGCAACCGCAGCCGGTTGCTCAGCAGCCCGTTGCGCCACAGCCCGCTCAGCCGGTAGAAGCGCCAGCGCCGCAGCCGGTACAGCAGCCTGAGCCGGTCGCTCAGCCCGCGCCGGAACCTGCTCAGCCGGTCAAGCCAGAGCGTAAAGAGACGGTGATCGTGATGAACGTATCCGCTCACCAGGGCTCGCACATTAACGGTGAGTTGTTGCTCAACAGCATTCAACAGGCCGGATTTAAGTTTGGCGACATGAACATCTTCCACCGCCACCTTAGCCCGGATGGAAGCGGCCCGGCATTGTTTAGCCTGGCAAACATGCTCAAACCCGGTACCTTTGATCCGGACAACATGAGCGATATGCAGACCCCTGGCGTGACGATTTTCATGCAGGTGCCGGGCTACGGTGACGAGCTGCAAAACTTCAAGTTGATGCTCCAGTCGGCGCAGTACATTGCCGATGAAGTGGGCGGCGTGGTACTCGACGATCAGCGTCGTATGATGACCCCGCAAAAGCTGCGCGAGTATCAGGATCGTATTCGCGAAGTGAAAGACGCCAACGCCTGATAAGGTTCGTGCGTTTTCAATCCTTCCTGAACCCCCGCCTGTCGGGGGTTTTTTATCATTGATGGTGTGATATGCAACCAATAGAACAACGACTGAATGAACTGCGAGCGACGCTTCGCCATCATGAATACCTGTATCACGTGCTGGATGCGCCGGAACTGCCCGACGCCGAGTACGACCGCCTGATGCGCGAGCTGCGCGAGCTGGAGGCGCAGCACCCTGAGTTAGTTACCGCTGACTCACCGACTCAGCGCGTCGGAGCAGGGCCGCTGGCGGCCTTTAGTCAGATTCGCCACGAAGTGCCGATGCTGTCGCTGGATAACGTTTTTGATGAAGAGAGCTTCCTGGCGTTTAACAAGCGTGTTCAGGATCGCCTGAACAGCAGCGATAAGCTGACCTGGTGCTGTGAACTGAAGCTCGATGGCCTGGCGGTGAGCATCCTCTATGAAAATGGCGTGCTGGTCAGCGCGGCGACGCGCGGCGACGGCACCACCGGGGAGGATATTACCTCTAACGTTCGTACTATCCGCGCTATTCCGCTGAAGCTGCACGGTGATAACATCCCGGCGCGTCTGGAAGTGCGCGGTGAAGTATTCCTGCCCCAGGCCGGGTTTGAAAAGATTAACGAAGAGGCGCGCCGTACCGGCAGCAAAGTGTTCGCTAACCCGCGCAACGCCGCCGCCGGTTCGCTGCGCCAGTTAGATCCGCGCATCACAGCGAAGCGACCGCTTACTTTCTTCTGCTACGGTGTGGGCGTACTGGAAGGCGGCGTGCTGCCGGATACCCATCTGGGGCGTTTGCTGCAGTTTAAAGCGTGGGGACTGCCGGTGAGCGACCGCGTAACGCTGTGCGACTCGCCGGAGGAAGTACTCGCTTACTATCATAAGGTTGAAGAAGATCGTCCGACGTTAGGTTTTGATATTGATGGCGTGGTGATTAAGGTCAACTCGCTGGCGCTGCAGGAACAGCTTGGCTTTGTCGCCCGTGCTCCGCGCTGGGCGGTGGCGTTCAAATTCCCGGCCCAGGAGCAGATGACCTTCGTGCGCGACGTCGAATTCCAGGTGGGGCGCACCGGGGCGATTACGCCAGTGGCGCGTCTGGAGCCGGTTCAGGTGGCGGGAGTGTTGGTCAGCAACGCAACGCTGCACAATGCCGATGAAATTGAGCGTCTGGGGCTGCGCATTGGCGATAAAGTGGTAATTCGTCGCGCCGGTGATGTGATCCCGCAGGTCGTCAACGTGGTGCTTTCTGAGCGTCCTGCCGAAACGCAGGAGATTGTTTTCCCGACCCATTGCCCGGTATGTAACTCCGACGTTGAACGCGTTGAAGGGGAAGCCGTGGCCCGCTGTACCGGCGGTCTGATCTGCGGCGCGCAGCGGAAAGAGGCGCTCAAGCATTTCGTCTCCCGACGCGCGCTCGACGTTGATGGCATGGGCGATAAAATCATCGACCAGCTGGTGGAGAAAGAGTACGTCCACACCCCAGCGGACCTGTTCACGTTGACGGCTGGTAAGCTTACCGGGCTGGATCGCATGGGGCCGAAATCGGCACAGAATGTGGTTAACGCGCTGGAAAAAGCCAAACAAACGACCTTCGCCCGTTTCCTCTATGGCTTAGGTATTCGCGAAGTGGGTGAGGCGACGGCCGCCGGGCTGGCTGGCTACTTTGGCACACTGGAGGCGCTGGAAGCCGCATCCATTGAAGAGCTACAGAAGGTGCCGGATGTCGGTGTCGTGGTCGCTAACCACGTGTTTAACTTTTTTGCCGAAGCCAGCAACCGCGAAGTTATTCAGCAACTGTTAAAAGAAGGCGTCAACTGGCCTGCTCCGGTGGTGATCAATGCCGAAGAGATAGACAGCCCGTTCGCCGGTAAAACGGTAGTGCTGACCGGCAGCCTGAGCCAGATGTCCCGCGATGATGCCAAAGCGCGGCTGGTTGAACTCGGGGCTAAAGTCGCGGGCAGCGTATCGAAGAAAACCGACCTGGTGATTGCCGGTGAAGCGGCGGGCTCTAAGCTTGCCAAAGCGCAGGAACTGGGCATTGCGGTGATTGATGAGGCCGAAATGCTGCGGCTGCTGGGAGTCTAAGGTGGATAAAGCGCAGCTGGTTGAGATTGCTAATACCGAGATGCCATTCGGTAAGTATAAAGGCCGACGTTTAATCGACGTTCCGGAAGAGTATCTGCTGTGGTTTGCCCGCAAAGATCAGTTTCCGGCGGGCCATCTTGGTGAACTGATGCAGCTCACGCTGTTGATTAAAACCGAGGGGTTGAGCCAATTGGTGCAACCCCTCAAGCGCTAACTTTACACGCGGGCCTGTTCTTTGGCCTGCAGTTTTTCCGTCTGCGCTTTATAGCGGCGCGCCAGCACCGCGCAGGTCATCAGCTGAATCTGGTGGAAGATCATCAGCGGCAGCACCATCATCCCCAGCACCGACGTCGGGAAGAGAATATTGGCCATCGGAATACCGTTGGCCAGACTCTTTTTCGAACCGCAGAAGACAATCGTAATTTCGTCCGCTTTATTAAAGCCCATCCGCCGAGCGACCACGGTGTTAATCAGGATCACCAGTGCCAGCAGCACGATACTCACAATCACAATAAACAGCAGTGAACCCACGCCCACTTTATGCCAGATACCGTTGACGACCGCTTCGCTGAAAGCGGAGTAGACCACCAGCAAAATGGAGGTCTGGTCGGTTTTGGCGATCCATTTCTTATGCTTTGTCACGAAGGCGGCGGTCCACGGGCGGGACAGGTGGCCGAGGACAAACGGCAGCAGCAGTTGCAGCATAATTTTGCCGACCTGCTCAAGGCTGCCGCCTGCGCCGTGGACGTTCATCACCAGGCCAACCAACAGCGGCGAGAGGAAGATCCCCAGCAGGCTGGAAGCCGAAGCCGAACATACCGCAGCGGCGACGTTACCGCCCGCCAGCGAGGTAAAGGCGATTGCCGACTGCACGGTAGCAGGCAGAATGCACAGATACAGGAAACCGGCATAGAGCTGCGGGTCGACGTTAATGGGCGCCCACCAGGCAAACAGTACGCCCAGCACCGGGAACACCACAAAAGTGCTGCACATCACCCACAGATGCAGACGCCAGTGGCTGCCGCCGGCAATAATTGACTCACGCGATAATTTGGCGCCGTGCATAAAGAACAGTAGCGCGATGGCGGCGGTGGTCAGGTTTTCGAAAAACGGCACAAAGTCGCCGCGCGCCGGGAAGAAGGTGGCGAGCAGGACAACGGCGATAAGGGTTAGCGTAAACGGGTCTAAAACGCGAAAAAGTTTCATAAAGACTCCTGAAGATCGATGCAGACATTTTGCTTTTTTATTTTTGAGAAATAAAATTGATTTATTGCATCCATTGATGAAAAAAACAGATGAATTACTCGCTGCGTCAGTTAAAGGTGTTTGTTACGGTTGCCCGGGCCAAAAGCTTCAGCCGAGCCGGGGAGATCATTGGCCTCAGCCAGTCGGCGGTGAGTCATAGCGTTAAGGAGCTGGAACATCAGACCGGCGTGCGTTTGCTCGACCGCACCACGCGTGAGGTGGTGCTGACCGAGGCCGGGCAGCAGCTGGCGCAGCGGCTTGAACGCCAGCTGGATGAGTTGCACAGTACGCTGCGTGAAGCCGGGCGGATTGGCCAACAGCTCAGTGGGACAGTGCGCGTAGCGGCAAGCCAGACCATATCTGCACACCTCATTCCGCAGTGTATTGCCGAGAGCAATCTGCGCTATCCCGAGATTCGCTTTGTGCTGCACGATCGCCCTCAACAGTGGGTACTGGAAAGTATTCGTCAGGGGGACGTGGATTTTGGCATCGTTATCGATCCTGGCGTGGTCGGGGATTTGCAGTGCGAAACGGTACTGTCGGAGCCTTTTTTTCTACTTTGTCGACGCGATCATTCATTCGCGGATTTGCCGTACGTCAGCTGGCAGGCGCTGCAAGCGGCAAAGCTGGTGCTTCAGGACTACGCGTCAGGCAGCCGAATGTTGATTGATGCCGCGCTGCGCCTGCACGATATTGAGGCGGATATCGTGCAGGAGATTGGTCACCCGGCGACGTTGTTCCCGATGGTGACGGCGGGCATTGGGATTAGCATTATTCCCGCGCTGGCATTGCCGCCTCCGGAGGGTAGCCCGCTGGTGGTGAAAAGGCTGGCGCCTGGCGTTGAGCGCCAGTTAATGCTGGTACGGCGGAAAAACCGTTCGCTCTCCACCGCCGCGCAGGCGTTGTGGGATGTGGTGCGCGAACAAAGCCAGCGCCTGACGGATGAACGCCAGCAGGATCCGTTGTATCAGACGTAGATGTCGATCTGGTGTTCGTCGCTGGGTTTGTTGACACTGGTGATCGCTGTCACAGAGGCTTCTTGTTTTTCCTGCGCTTTTTCAGCTTGTTGGTTCTGCAGCTGCGCCAGCTGGGCTTCCAGCATGGTAATTTGCTCCTGAATCATTTCGGCCTGTTTCTGTTTTTCTTCGGCGCTGCCGTTACCGTCGGCGATTTCTTTCAGCTGCTGGGTGAGTTTGACGATCTGCTGGGTAATGCGCGCCATTTGCGAGGCTGCGTCGTTACCGCTCGGCGCGGCGGTGCTGGTGGTGGTTTTCAGGGCTGGAATAGAGGTAGAGCTGATAACGGTCATGGTATACGCCTTATACGGGTAAATATAAGGAGTATCGGCAGAATATGGCTGAACTTGAATGGCTGAGGGCGGAGGTGCGAATCGTCCAGATTGCAGATAGCAAAAAAGCGCCTTTAGGGCGCTTTTTTACATTGGTGGGTCGTGCAGGATGACTCGCTTCGCTCGCCCTTCGGGCCGTCGCCGTAAACGGCTCCGTTGTCTCACTGCGTTCGACACGAACCTGCTGCAGGTTCGAATCTTCCAGATTGCAGATAGCAAAAAAGCGCCTTTAGGGCGCTTTTTTACATTGGTGGGTCGTGCAGGATTCGAACCTGCGACCAATTGATTAAAAGTCAACTGCTCTACCAACTGAGCTAACGACCCGAAGTGGTGGGTGATGACGGGATCGAACCGCCGACCCCCTCCTTGTAAGGGAGGTGCTCTCCCAGCTGAGCTAATCACCCACTTCGGTACTTCATTTTGTTGTAAGAAATCCAGCTGGCGAGAAAGTGGTGGGTGATGACGGGATCGAACCGCCGACCCCCTCCTTGTAAGGGAGGTGCTCTCCCAGCTGAGCTAATCACCCACTTCTCAATTTCTTACTCTACACGGCGGAGACTACATAAAGTAGTTGGTGGGTGATGACGGGATCGAACCGCCGACCCCCTCCTTGTAAGGGAGGTGCTCTCCCAGCTGAGCTAATCACCCCCGCTGTGTGGAGTCGCATTATAGGGAGAGTTGAAAATGAGTCAACGCCTTTTCTAAAGAATTTGTTCGTTCGTCGTAAAAATAAACAAAGCGATCGCAAAACGCGCTATGTTGTATGAATTATATGCAAAATCAGCAAAGCATGCGCTTGCGGTGGGAACAACCGAGTGGGAGTGCTAGAATATTGCCCACTTGTATTTCCGGGATTTGCCGGTTGTCGGCATCTTTATAAACGTAAGGCCATTTCATGAAAATCAAAACTCGCTTCGCGCCTAGCCCGACAGGCTATCTGCACGTCGGCGGCGCTCGTACTGCTCTTTATTCCTGGCTTTTTGCACGTAACCACGACGGTGAGTTTGTGCTGCGTATTGAAGACACCGATCTTGAGCGCTCAACGCCAGAAGCCATTGAAGCCATCATGGATGGAATGAACTGGCTGAATCTGGAGTGGGATGAAGGTCCGTACTATCAGACCAAGCGTTTCGATCGCTACAACGCGGTGATTGATGAAATGCTGGAAGCGGGCACTGCCTATAAATGTTACTGCTCCAAAGAACGTCTGGATGCGCTGCGCGAAGAGCAGATGGCTAACGGTGAAAAACCGCGTTACGACGGCCGTTGCCGCCATGGTCACGAACATCATGCTGCCGATGAGCCATGCGTGGTGCGTTTTGCTAACCCGCAAGAAGGTTCCGTTATTTTTGACGACCAGATCCGCGGCCCGATCGAATTCAGCAACCAGGAGCTGGACGATCTGATCATCCGCCGTACTGACGGTTCCCCGACCTACAACTTCTGTGTGGTGGTCGATGACTGGGATATGGAAATCACCCACGTAATCCGCGGTGAAGATCATATCAACAACACGCCGCGCCAGATCAACATCCTGAAAGCGCTGAATGCGCCGGTACCGGTTTATGCGCACGTGTCGATGATCAACGGTGACGACGGCAAAAAACTGTCCAAGCGTCACGGCGCGGTCAGCGTGATGCAGTATCGTGATGACGGCTACCTGCCGGAAGCGCTGCTGAACTACCTGGTACGTCTGGGCTGGTCCCACGGCGATCAGGAGATCTTCACTCGTGAAGAGATGATCGAGTTCTTCTCTCTGAATGCGGTCAGCAAATCTGCCAGCGCGTTCAATACTGATAAACTGCTGTGGCTGAACCATCACTACATCAATACGCTGGCGCCGGAATACGTGGCGACGCACCTGCAGTGGCACATCGAGCAGGAAAATATCGATACCCGCGTTGGACCGCAGCTGTGCGAGCTGGTGAAACTGCTGGGCGAGCGCTGCAAAACCCTGAAAGAGATGGCGCAAAGCTGCCGCTACTTCTACGAAGACTTTGCCGAGTTCGACGCCGATGCGGCGAAGAAACACCTGCGTCCGGTTGCGCGTCAGCCGCTGGAAGTGGTGCGCGATAAAATTGCCGCCATCACTGAGTGGACTGCGGAAAACGTTCACCACGCGATTCAGGCAACCGCCGATGAGCTGGAAGTGGGCATGGGTAAAGTGGGTATGCCGCTGCGCGTTGCGGTGACCGGGGCTGGGCAGTCGCCTGCGCTGGACGTCACCGTGCACGCAATTGGCAAATCTCGTAGTATCGAGCGCATCAACAAGGCGCTGGGTTTTATCGCTGAGCGTGAAAGCCAGCAGTAAAACGGCGTTGAGCAAGAAAAAAGCGGGGAAACCCGCTTTTTTTACGTCTCGTCCTGGCTTAACCCTAGCCGGGAAAGAAATCCGCAAATGCCTTCACGCGCCAGCAAATGGTGCAGACGCTGCTGTTCTTGCGGCGTCATGTTCTGCAGGACGTCGGTAATTTGTCGCCACACCACCTCAGATTCATTTGTTGTGTAGCTGCGAGAAGGTTCTCCAAGCTGGCTTTGCGTGGTATGGCTACGCAGCGCTGGGGTATTGGCGAGGTAGTCCAGTACTTCAGGAGTGATAAAAATCAGGCGCGCGCGGCCGCCTTTAATGCCCGGCATGGGTTCGGTGTGCCAGCCTTGCTCGCGAATCCAACGGTTAACGGTTTGTCGGGTTATCCCTAAGCGCTCGGCGAGCTCTTCGGTCGACATTTTGGCAGGAAGTGTTTTCATCTCTTGCGTTTAACCACGGATTCCTAAACGTTGCAATAAACCGCTAATTCCTTCCCGGAGTAGCAGCGAGGTCAACTGTTTCTGTTCAGTTTCGGTCATCTCATCAACCAGCGTCAGCAGCAGCGTATGGAAGGGGTTATCGGAAATGTAGGGAGCAGGGGGCTCTGAAGCGCGCTGCGCGCTGTGGATAAACTCCACGACTTCATCGTTGACGTGGACGACCCTGGCTTTACCGCCCTGAACGCCGGGACGAGGAGACGTTTTCCAGCCTTCCTTACGCACCCATTTGTTAATGGTCTGGCGGCTATAGCCTGTCAGGTGGGCGATCTCCTCCGGCGTCATTCGTTCCTTGAGCATACTATTTCCTGAGTTGCTGTGTGGGAATTACAGGTTCATGTTATAGCATCGTTTTAGTGGAAAACGTGACATGCATAACTCCTGTTTGCGAGCAGGCGCGTAAACCGGCGCGTTTGTCTGCTTTTTCAGCGATTAGATGCCGTTAGCGAATTTTGCCGTTGACACTGTGCGAGGGAATTCATATTATGCCGCCCGTCAACTCGACAGCTTTACGTTGGGGCTATAGCTCAGCTGGGAGAGCGCTTGCATGGCATGCAAGAGGTCAGCGGTTCGATCCCGCTTAGCTCCACCAAATCCTGCTCCCATCAGGTTTTGGAACGTAAAGACACTGTGGGGCTATAGCTCAGCTGGGAGAGCGCTTGCATGGCATGCAAGAGGTCAGCGGTTCGATCCCGCTTAGCTCCACCAAAATTTGAAACCCTCGCCTGAAGGCGGGGGTTTTTTTCATCCTTGTCGTGTACAAAAATACAGCGATTTACGTTCAAAAGTCCGGTGTAGATCAGGATTTTATCGCTTAAACTTGCGCCAACAAATTCGCGACCATAATATTCAAAGAGTCAAATTACGTACGATAAAGGATATCGGCTGATACGCATGACGGTGATAAGGACTAACCCACTCAGGAAATTCTGCCTGGCTCTTATATTGAGCCTGGTGGCTATTCCATTATCCAGATATATCTCTCCTACTGCTTTTTATGATGGGCATTCTGTATATCTGGCCTGGCTACCGCTTGGCGTAATGATTGCATTGATTATGCTTTTTGGCCGTCATGCTATCGCCCCATTAGCGATTGGTTTTACCGTCACTAACTATTGGCAATTGCATTTATCGCCCTTTTATTCATTAACGTTGCTATTCTGTCAGTTGGCCGCAGTATGCATCTCCTGCGTTATTCTACGCTATATGCATGGGCGTCGATGGCGACACGGTATTCCTATAAAAAACATTGGCTTAAATGTTTTCTGGTTGGGCTTTGCTACCCCAGTTATGGGCAAGGTTTTGATGTATATTACCGGTGAGATTATTGACATTCCGGAGTTAATGTACAGTTATTTTAATATAACATCCGTTATTTATTCTATTGTTGATATTCAGGGCCTGGTTTGTGCATCACTGATATTTACTCGTCTTTTTTATTACCCCTTCAGGATGTGCTTGAACCCACGTTATGCCAGGGCATTCTGGTATCGTAATATCGCTTGTTATACCAATCTTAGAAATAAGATATTTATTACCTGTTGGTTTATTAGCCTGATAGGTATGATGATATTTTTGTGTGCGCCGTTTGGCGATTATTATTTTGCGGGTTATCTGGTTCCGGCAATATTTATCTTTTTCTCTTTTGGCATCAGCCAGTTGGCTTACCCGCTTGTCGTCATGACCTGGACGGTTTCCGCCTTCCTGCTGGTGATGTACAACAAAAATTTCCTTCATGGCATACAAACCCAGTATTCGCTGGCTTTTATTCTGTCGTCGCTGATCTCCTTTACGGTGTGCCTGCTTTACTTGCTCCAGGTCTACCATCGCAGCCAGCGGCTGCAGGCCAAGTGGCAGGCGCAGGCCATGCAGGACCCGATAACTGGCTTACCGAACCTGCGTGCGCTGGAGGAGTATATGATGACGCCGCGCGCTGGCGCGATCAGCCTGTGTTGTCTGCACATTGGTAACCTCGACTTCCTCAGTCGTCACTATGGCATGATGATGCGTATGCATTGCAAACGCAGCGTCACGCATATCCTACAGCCGATGCTGTTCAGTGAAGAAAAGTTGTTCCAGCTGCCGGGTAATGAACTGCTGCTGGTGCTGAACGGTCCGGATACCGAGGCCCGGCTGAAGCATCTGATTAATTTTCTGAGCAATAAAGAGATCCACTGGAACAATGCGGTTCTGAACCTGGAATACGCGATCTCCTGGGCGCCGGTGAGCCCGCGGGATAAAAATATGCACCATATGCTGGGGCAACTGAGCTGGTTAGTGGAGCAGGCCGATGAAGGGAATCAAATCCTCAAGCTGGATAACGGCCACGTTGACGCTTTCGACCAAAGCAGCGAACAGGTTGTGCTGTTGAATCGGGTTAAAAACGCGCTGGACTGGGGCGGTTTTGTGCTTTACGCCCAGTCGATCAGAAAGCCTTCCGGCGAAGGTTACTACGAGATACTAAGCCGCCTCGTTGACGCTGACGGTATGGTGACGCCGGATAAATTCATCCCGGTCCTTGCGCAGTTCAACCTTAGCAAGCGCTTTGACATGCAGGTACTGGAGTATCTGTTCAGCTCGCTGGATGAGCTTCCCGATAAGAATTTCTCGGTGAATCTGATGCCGTACACCTTGATGCAAAAGGGGAGCGCCGCCGAGATTATCGCGCTGTTCCGCCGTTATCACGTCGATGTTAAACGCATTATTATCGAGATTACCGAAGAGCAGGCTTTTTCCAACTCTGACGTCAGCGTTGCCAATATCCAGCAGTTGCGTCAGTTTGGCTGCCTGATTGCGATTGATGACTTCGGTACCGGCTACGCGAACTATGAGCGCCTGAAGCGTCTGGAAGCCGACATTATCAAGATAGATGGCTGCTTTGTACGTGATGTTTTAAACAACCCGATGGATGCGATGATTATTCGCTCTATCTGCGAGATGGCGAAGCTGCGGAATTTGTCCGTGGTGGCAGAATATGTCGAGACGGAAGAACAGCAACAGCTGCTGGAACGCCTTGGCGTGCACTATATGCAGGGCTACCTGATCGATAAACCGCGTCCGCTCTGGCAGCTTGAGAACAAAAAAAAGGACCTGTAACAACGTTACAGGTCCTGATGTTAGCGACGGTGAATTACAGAACCAGCGCGGCGATAGACGCAGACAGCACGCTCACCAGCGTAGAACCGTAAACCAGCTTCAGACCGAAGCGAGAAACCACGTTGCCCTGTTCTTCGTTCAGACCTTTAATCGCACCGGCGATGATACCGATGGAAGAGAAGTTGGCGAAGGAGACCAGGAACACGGAGATGATGCCGACCGCGCGCGGAGAGAGCTCAGCGGCGATTTTCTGCAGATCCATCATGGCGACGAATTCATTGGAAACCAGTTTGGTTGCCATGATGCTGCCCACCTGCAGGGATTCACTTGCCGGTACACCCATGATCCACGCAACCGGATAGAAGATGTAGCCCAGAATGCCCTGGAAGGAGATGCTGTAGCCAAACCAGCCGGTCACGGTGGCGAACAGGGCGTTCAGCGCAGCGATCAGGGCGATAAAGCCGATCAGCATCGCAGCAACGATAATTGCCACTTTGAAACCTGCCAGAATGTATTCACCCAGCATTTCGAA
The DNA here is from genome assembly GCF_028069715.1 of Kluyvera sp. Awk 3. Taxonomy (NCBI): domain Bacteria; kingdom Pseudomonadati; phylum Pseudomonadota; class Gammaproteobacteria; order Enterobacterales; family Enterobacteriaceae; genus Kluyvera; species Kluyvera sp. Awk 3. Next base: position 166,163 of record NZ_JANEWH010000001.1, read on the forward strand.
GAAGCTTTGACCTTCGTGCAGGTTAGACATCTGAATGTTTTCTTCGCTGGCATCAACGCGGTACGGGTTGATCAGCGACAGGACGATAAAGGTGCTGAACATGTTTAGTACCAGCGCCGCGACAACGTACTTCGGCTCCAGCATGGTCATGTAGGCGCCAACGATAGACATAGACACGGTAGACATCGCCGTCGCCGCCATGGTGTACATGCGGTTACGGGACATTTTACCAAGGATGTCTTTATAGGCGATGAAGTTTTCAGACTGACCCAGAATCAGGGAGCTGACGGCGTTGAAAGACTCCAGTTTGCCCATGCCGTTGATTTTCGACAGCACGGTACCAATCGCACGAATGACGATAGGCAGTACGCGGATGTGCTGCAGGATACCGATCAGCGCAGAGATAAACACGATAGGGCACAGTACTTTCAGGAAGAAGAAGGCCAGACCTTTATCGTTCATGCTACCGAAGACAAAGTTGGTCCCTTCGTTGGCGAAACCGAGAAGTTTTTCGAACATCTCGGAGAAGCCTTTCACAAAGCCCAGACCAATATCGGAGTTCAGGAAGAACCAGGCCAACAGCACTTCAATGACCAGTAGCTGGATAACATAACGAATGCGGATCTGTTTGCGGTTAGAACTGACCAGCAAGGCCAGGATCGCCACCACAACGAGCGCGAGAATAAAATGCAAGACGCGGTCCATATTTGCTCCAAACATGAGACGGGTTAAATTTTCGTGCACATTCTATGTAACATGGTTAAATAAAACGAGATCTGTCTCTCACTATATTCAGAACCTGTGAGCAAACTCAAAATTAGTGATCAAGCATGCATTTTTGTTATGTTGAGTAAATGTATGAAAAGTTTCCACGTTGTACTACTCTCTTCTTAAGCGTATACCAAACCTTCCCAACCTCCAGTCTGGCTATTGGTTCCGGCTATCAGAATAATCATTATCACCTTGCTTAAATGAACTTGATAATCATTCTCATTCTGTTAGCCTAAAACATAGCAAAGGCTATGTTTTTGAGGCAGAGAATGACAAACAGTCGCATTGAAACTAACAGCTGTCGTACCGCACGCCGTATGCGGCTGGCGCTGATGGGGCCGGCATTTATTGCTGCGATCGGCTATATCGATCCGGGCAACTTTGCGACCAACATTCAGGCGGGCGCCAGCTTTGGCTACCAGTTGCTGTGGGTGGTGGTGTGGGCAAACCTGATGGCGATGCTGATTCAGGTGCTTTCAGCGAAGCTGGGCATCGCTACCGGAAAAAACCTCGCGGAGCAGATTCGTGACCATTACCCACGACCGGTGGTCTGGTTCTACTGGGTGCAGGCGGAAATTATCGCCATGGCGACCGATCTGGCCGAGTTTATCGGTGCGGCGATCGGCTTTAAGCTGATCCTGGGCATTTCGCTGTTACAGGGCGCGGTGCTGACCGGGATTGCCACCTTTTTGATTCTGATGCTTCAGCGTCGCGGGCAAAAACCGTTGGAAAAAGTGATCGGCGGCCTGCTGCTATTCGTGGCGGCAGCGTATATTGTCGAGCTGGTGTTCTCGCAGCCCGAACTGGCGCCGCTGACCAAAGGTATGCTGTTACCGTCGTTACCCAATGGTGAAGCGGTTTATCTGGCTGCGGGGGTGCTGGGGGCAACCATCATGCCGCACGTTATTTATCTTCATTCATCGCTGACCCAGCATCTACACGGCGGTAGCGCTAAAGAGCGCTATCAGGCCACCCGCTGGGACGTCGCTATCGCCATGACCATCGCCGGCTTCGTTAACCTGGCGATGATGGCGACAGCCGCTGCGGCCTTCCATTTTCACGGGCATACCGGCATTACCGATCTCGATCAGGCTTACCTGACGCTTGAACCGCTGCTCAGCCATGCGGCGGCGACGATCTTTGGCCTCAGCCTGATTGCCGCCGGCCTGTCTTCTACGGTGGTTGGTACGCTGGCCGGTCAGGTGGTGATGCAGGGCTTTATTCGTTTCCATATTCCACTGTGGTTCCGCCGCGCGGTCACCATGCTGCCGTCGTTTATCGTCATTCTGATGGGGCTGGACCCAACGCGTATTCTGGTGATGAGCCAGGTGCTGCTGAGCTTTGGCATTGCGCTGGCGTTGGTTCCGCTGCTGATTTTCACCAGCGACCGCAAGCTGATGGGCGAACTGGTCAACACGCGGTGGATTAAACGCATCGGCTGGGCGATTGTTGCGGTGGTGGTCGCATTAAACGGCTGGTTGCTGCTGGGAACGCTGCTGAATTAATGGCCTGTTTACCGTGACCCGCGACAGGTCACGGTTTCTTTACCGTTTATTCGCTATGCTGCATTTTGCGTTTAACAGCAGCGAACGTTCATGAACTCTTTTGATCTCTCTTTTCTCAAATACCTTCAGGATAACAGCCCGCTCGCGGTTGATAGCGCGGTGCTGCGCTTTGGCAAAACGCTTTCCACCCTGAAGCGAACGATGAAAGAGCTTAACGAACTGCTGCCGGACGAAGCGCATCTCCACCAGGATAATGCATTTATTACGACCGGTATCACCTACAGTGATTACATCCAGTTTTTGCAGCGCGTGCGTTTCAACCGTTATCTCACGACCGGTGAAGAGCGCGTTCAGGATCTGTTTGTTGCGCTCTGTCTGCACGATGTGGTCAATAAAAATGAGTACTATAAAAAGTTCTATGTCAGCGCCGGGACGGTGAAAAACGATAACCCGCTCATGCTCAACCGGGTGCAGGAAAGTGGGTTAACGCTGCTGAGCATACCGAGAAAGGGTTCGCAACTGGTGGGCGATGAATTCAGCCTGCGTCTGGCAGCCTGTATGTCGATTCTGAAAACCGTCGAGATTGGTACTGGTCATCAACTGATTGCGCATCAGGCCAACGAGCCTATCAATCGTTCCATTGCCGAGCAGTTTCTTCATGAGTGCGCGCAGGAGATCGGCCAGGCGGCGGCCTGTTATGAAAAGGTCATCAGCCCGGTGATTCACCTTGGCTACAATGGGCGTAAATATCTGCTGGTCTATCTCAGCCTGGCGCTACAGCGCATTCGGCGCGGACGGCGAATCAACGACAGCTCGGCGGCAGCATTCCTGACCACCTATCCCTATCGCGTGTTGGCGGAGAAAGATGAAAATGCCTGCCTGGATATGCTCATCGCCTCACTCACCTTTACCTGGCGTCCCTTTACGCTGTACGACGCGCGGCTGATCAGGCACGTTAAGCAGGCCGGCGAGGAGATGTCCCGCGGTCTGAATGCGACGATTCACAACCACCACGCCTGGTTTGCCGAAATTTACCATTTTATCTACGCGGCGATTGTGCAGAACAAACTGCGCCTGTGGTTTGATGATAAAAAGCTACACGATGTACAGCGCCGCTACCCCGACCTTTGGCAGCACGTCCAGCGTGCCCTGCGCGAAATAGAATCGTGTTGGCAGATGTCGTTTTCGGCGATTCATCTGGCGACCCTGGTGCTGATTATCAAAAAGCACGAACTGAAAAATCGGGTAGTGGGGGATGTGAAAAAACGCGTCATCATTGTGACCAACTCCTCAGAGAGTAAAGTGGGCTACTTCAAAGAGGTGCTGCTCTCGCGTTTTCACATTGAGGTGCTGGCCTGCGTCAACATCAACGAACTGGACCGGCTCCAGCAGCAGGATTTCGACCTGCTGATTGCCTTTACCAACAAAATTGCCAGTCACCTGCGTCATGCTCAACTCAGCTATGTGAAGGTGAATTTCTATCTGACGCAGGACGATTTTCAACTGCTGCGCGAGCACGGGCTAAGCCCGGCGCGCAAAAAAATACCCGTTGACGCGTTCGTGCAACAGGTACAGGGGATGAGTCCGCAGGCGCTAAAAGCCTTCCTTGAGCAGCAGTACGGCGACGTTTTTATTTAACCAGCGGCTGGCACACGCCACGACACCACACCGCTTGCAGTTCTTGCTGGTCGTCGAGTACCAGAATATCGGCATCTTTGCCCGGCGTCAGGCTACCTTTGCGATCCGCCACGCCCGCGAGGATAGCGGGGTTGAGGCAGGCTATCTGCGCCGCTGACACCCAGCCGTGCTCCAGCCGGCCAACCACGTTTTTGACGGAATCGAGAAAACTCATTTCCAGCTTGCGGACTTCGGGCCAGTCTTCGGCGCTGATGGTGCGTGTGCAGCCGTGGCAATCGGTAATTTCCAGCGACTGCTGGCGGATACGAAATGTCTCCTGGCGCAGATAATGATGAAATTCGAAGCCTTCGGGAAAGTCGACGTAACCGAGACAATCGCTCATCATTACCAGCCGACGATCCTTTTTCAGCCGGTAGAGAATGTCGAAGACCTCCGGGCGCAGGGTAATTCCGCTTTGTTTTGCCACTTCGGCGTAGGTGTCTTCATAGTACATCAGTGCGCCTACCACGCCAGGCTCACGGTGGTGCAAGCCGCGCATGGCGCTGAAGGCGTGGGTAAAATGGCTCAAACCCGCGGTAATCGCCTCGCTGATTTCGTCAAACGTGGCATCCGTATGGCCCGCCGAAACGGTGACGCCGGCTTGATGCAAATGGCGAATCAATGCCAGTGCGCCGGGAAGTTCCGGGGCCAGCGTCATCAGGCGAACATGGCCGCGCGCGGCGCGTTGATAGCGTTCGAACCCGGCGATGCTGGGGGGCTGAACGCTGTCCAGACGCTGCATACCGATAAACTTCGGGTTGATATATGGGCCTTCCATATGGATACCTACCGCTTCAGCGCCGTCGGCGGGCGTGGCTTGCGCGATCCATTCGGCGGCGGTAGCCAGGCTTTGACACAAGAAATCCTCTGGCTGGGTGGCTGAGGTGGCAAGCCAGGCCGTCACGCCTGCATACACTAAATCTTCACTCATGGCGCGTAGCGAGTCCCGTTCACCTTTCCAGGCAAATGATCCTCGCCCCCAGCCGTGTACGTGAATATCGACAAACCCCGGCATCAGCATCGCATCGTGATAGTCGATGACGCGCCCGCGGGGTGTCTCATCGATGCCGGTAATTTTATCGCCGCAGATGTGAAGGTAGCCGGAGCGTATTCCGTCCGGCGTCACAATTCGCTGACTGGCGAGAGAGAGCAGGGCATCACTCACCATGGGCCTCCTGTACGCGTGCGGCGGTTTCCAGCGCTATCTCTGAGCACAGCCCGATGTAGTGCGAAGGGTCAATCAGCGCGTCAATTTCCGCCTCGCTGAAGTTCTGCTGAATCACCGGATCCTGGCGCAGCACCTCCCCGTAGGGAATACCTTCATGAGTGCTGCGCATGGCCAACTGGTAAACGCGCTCATGCGCCGCATCTTTACCGAGCTTCGCCACCAGATGCATCATGATTTTTTCGCTATTGATGAGGCCGTGGGTCAATTGCACGTTTTGCTGCATCCGCTCGGGGTTGATGACCAGCGTGCGGGTCAGTTCCTCGGCGCGCATAACGATCTCGGCGATGCACTCCATGCTCTCCTGAATATTGCCATCAAAGATAAAGTAGGCCGAGCTATCTGCCTCGAAGGGGCGTGGGCTGACGTACAGGCACGAGGTATGTACGGAATAAAGCTTTTGTGCGTTAGCGATAATGCCTTTCGCCAGTTTCGGGTTGACCTTTTGCGGCATGGTGCTGCTGCCAACGGTCCCTTTGGTAAAGGCTTCGGACACTTCGCCAAACTCTTCGCTTGAGGTCTGGTAAACCTCTTCGGCAATTTTGTGCAGGGTGGTGGCAAGCAGGCACAGGTTGCTGATGTACTCGGTGCGATATACGCGCGAGTTGCGCGATGGAATGGCCATCGCGTGCATGCCTAAGGCTTTCGCTACGCTCTCCTGTACGCGTCGTCCGGTTTCTCCGGTCGCGTGAAACGCGCCGACGGCGCCCCCCATCATCACGGTGAAGACCCGTTTTTCCGCTTCTTGCATACGCTGCTGGGCGTTGAGTAACTCATCAATCCAGACGGCGGCTTTGTATCCCCAGGTGATCGGCAATGCATGTTTGCCGTGGGTGCGTCCGGCCATGAGCGTGGCGTGATGCTCGCGCGCCATATGGGCCAGATTGCGCAGAATGTCATCCACGAACCCCTGCAGCAGGACGTTGAACTGTTTCGCCAGATACAGCTGGGCCGTTTGCTGAATATTCTGCGTGGTGACGCCATAGTGCACATACTTGCCGCTTTCGCTGTCGCAGGCTTTAACCAGCACTTTGATCATCGGTACAAAGCCATGGCCAATTTCGCGTAACAGGCGTTCCATTTCCGCCAGGTCGATATTCTCAACCCGGCAGTTGGCGGCGATATTCGCCGCCGCGCTGGCCGGAATCATTCCGTGCTCGGCCTGCGCCAGCGCCAGCGCGGCTTCAACATCCAGCCATGACTGCACTCGAGCCTGCTGACCGAGCAGTGCCTTCATGCCGCGGTCGTCAATGGTTTTACTTTTTGAATCATACAGTGCGCGCATTGCCGCCTCCTGGTTGTTTATTTCGCGCCGACAATACGGTCATCAACCGCGTTGCGAACAAATTCTACGTGTGGGCCAAAGACCACGTGCACATGGTTGCTGGAGGGAATAAAGGTTCCCAACGAGCCGGATTCTTTGAGGATATCCATGTTGATTTTCTTCTGATCCTGCAAATCGATGCGCAGACGAGAAACACAGTTTTCGACGCGTTTGATGTTATCCCGGCCGCCGAGACCTTCAATCACCATGGCGGCGACTTTGTCGTACTCTTTATTGTTCAGTAAGGTGCTATCGGCAATTTCACTTTCACGGCCCGGCGTTTTGATATCGAATTTACCGATTGCAAAACGGAACACGAAATAAAACACGACGAAGTTCACAATACCGAGAAGAATTAAATTTACCCAATGCGTATTTTCGTACATCAAGCCAAAAATGCCGAAGTCGAAAATGGTGCCGCGAATATAACCGATGGAGACTTCCAGCATCTGTAGTGGGATAGTGAGTAACCCGCACAGCACCGCATAAACGATAAACAGTTTTGGTGCAATAAACAGGAAGGAGAATTCCAGCGGCTCGGTAATATTACCCAGCATGGCCGTGAGTACGACGGTGAGAATCATCCCTTTGGCAAATTTCTTGTTTTTGAAATAAGCCATATGATACATCGCCAGGCCGATGGCGGGCACGCGGAACAGGGTCGTCAACATCTGCGAGGAGGCCAGGTAGCTGGTCAACGTAGGCATATATTCTTGCCACGCAGGATGTGAAGGGCCCAGTTCAAAGAGGATCTTATTCATCGCAGGCAAAATGCCGACGTAGGTTTGCCCATCAATAAGGTAGGTACCGCCCGCGGCGGTGAAGCGCACGGTGGAGCTCAGTACGTGATGCAAGCCGAACGGTATCAGCAGACGGTTAAGCGTCATGTAAATACCGGCACCAATGTCCGGCGCCATCATAATGGTTGAGACGGCGCGCATTCCGGCGGTGAAAAGATCCCAGATAAAGGGGATGATCAGCCCAACCGGAATCGCAAAGGCAATTGCCAGGATCGCCACTGATTTCTTGCCGCTGAAGAATGCAAAGGCCAGAGGCAACTGCAGTCGGTAGAAGCGGTCGGTGATTTTGGCCGCCAGCAGGCCCGCAATAATACCGCCTAAGGCCTCGATTTTTAGCGTCTGGACGCCGAGCACCATGCCCTGGCCGACCAGTGAAAGATCTTCTTTCGCCAGGGTTCCCGCGAGTTTCAGATGAACGTGCATGGCAATCAGCAACGTTAAATAGGCGACGACCGAGGCAAATACTGCAATGCCTTTTTCTTTTTTCGACATGCCGTAGGCAACGCCCATCGCAAATAATAATGGAATATTATTAAAAACGACGCTGCTGATTAAACCCAGAGACGATAAAACAGCTTTGAAAATATCATTTCCCAGAAATGGGAGTTTATCGATCATATAGCTCTGGCCAAGCGCCGAGCTGATTCCCATTACCATCCCGACGGGAGCTAATACCGCGATAGGTAACAGTAGTGAACGACCGAATGTCTGAATTTCATTTTTAAAATTAGCATTCATGATGTTAATC